>JALYSX010000102.1 GCA_030854585.1 Vulcanimicrobiota bacterium | reverse complement strand
CCCGGCAGGAGGGCCTTGCGCGACAGATTCAGACGCCCCTGGCCGTCGACTTCCATCACCTTGACCTTGATCTTGTCGCCGACGTTGACGACGTCTTCCACCCGGCCGACGCGATCGACATCGAGTTGGCTGATGTGGACGAGGCCTTCTTTGCCGGGGAGGATCTGCACGAACGCGCCGATCGCGATCACGCGGGTGACGATCCCCTCGAAGACTTCGCCGGCCGTGATGTCCTTGGTCAGCGCTTCGACGGTGGCTTTGGCCTTCTCGCCCGACTCGCCGTCGAGTGCGGTGATGAAGACCGTGCCGTCGTCTTCGATGTCGATCTTCGAGCAGCCCGACTCTTGGATGATCTTGTTGATCATCTTACCGCCGGGGCCGATCACATCTTTGATCTTGGCCGGGTTGATCTTGATGACGATCATCCGCGGTGCGTACGGCGAAAGAACGTCGTTCGGCTTCGCGATCGTCTCGACGAGCTTGTCGATGATGAAGAAGCGAGCTTTCTTCGCGTCGTCCATCGCTTCGCGCATGATGTCGATCGTGATGCCGCTGACCTTGATGTCCATCTGGACGGCGGTGATGCCCTTCTTGGTTCCCGCGACCTTGAAGTCCATCTCGCCGAGCGCGTCTTCCAAGCCTTGGATGTCGGAGAGGATCGCGTACTCGTCGCCCTTGATGATCAGGCCCATCGCGACGCCACCGACGTGACCCGTGATCGGAACGCCGGCGTCCATCAGCGCGAGCGTGCTACCGCAGACCGACGCCATCGACGACGAACCGTTCGACTCGAGCACTTCGCTGATGAGGCGGAGCGTGTAGGGGAACTCTTCCTTGGGCGGCAGCACCGGGATCAGCGCCTTCTCGGCGAGGAAGCCGTGGCCGATCTCGCGCCGGCCGGGTCCGCGCATCGGGCGGGTCTCGCCGACCGAGTACGGCGGGAAGTTATAGTAGTGCATGTAGCGCTTGTCTTCGAGCGCGACCACACCGTCGAGGCGCTGCGCATCGCTGATCGATCCGAGCGTCGCGGCCGTGAACACCTGCGTCTGTCCGCGCGTGAAGACGCCCGAACCGTGAACGCGGGGCACGTAGTGGGTCTTGCACCAGATCGGACGGATCTCGTCGAGCTTGCGGCCGTCGGGGCGCTTGCCCTCGTCGACGACCATGACCCGAAGCTCTTCCTCTTCCATCGACTTGATAATCTTCTCGAAATCCTTGTTGCCCGGACTCTCGAGAAGCGCTTGAAGGGCTTCTTCCTTCTTCGTGCAGCGTGCGATCGCGGCAGGGCGCTTCAGTTCGGCGAAGGCTTCTTCGCGCTCGCCCTTTTCGACGATGCGCATCGCCTTGGCGACGTCCTTGGCGAACGTCTTGCGGACCCACTTGTCGAGGTCGGCGTCGACCTTCTGGACCGGGAACTCGCGCTTCTTCTTACCGACCTTTTTGGCCAGCTTGTCGATGGCGGCGACGATCTTCTTGATCGATTCGTGTGCGAACTCGACGGCTTCGAGGAAGACTTCCTCGGAGATCTCTTTCGAGCTGCCTTCGACCATCATGACGCCGTCGGCGGTACCGGCGACGACGATCTCCATGCCGCCGACTTCGTAGTCGGGCAGCGACGGGTTAATGGTGAACTTGCCTTTTTCGTCGCGTCCGACGCGGACGGCGGCGACGGTCTTCGCGAACGGGATGTCCGAGAACGCGAGCGCGGCGCCGGCGGCGCACACGCCGATCACGTCGGCGTCGAGTTCGGGATCTACCGAGAGCAGCGTCGCGACAATCTGCACGTCGTTACGGAAGCCGTCGGGGAAGAGCGGGCGGATGGGGCGGTCGATCTGTCGCGACGAAAGCACGGCGTGCTCGCTCGGACGACCTTCGCGCTTAATGAAACCGCCGGGGATCTTGCCTGCGGCGTACATCTTCTCTTCGAAGTCGCAGGTCAGGGGGAAGAAATCGATGCCTTCGCGCGGCTTGTTTGAGGCTGTTACGGCGCAGAGCACGACGTTTTGATCTCCGTAACGAATCACCGCAGCGCCATTGGCCTGCTTGGCGAGTTCGCCGGTCTCGATCACCATCGTGCGCCCGCCGATTTCCAACGAAATGGATTCGGGCACGTGTACTCCTAATGGTGTATGTTTTGCTCGTTTTATTTGAACCCCGGCGGGTTCGCTCTGAAGTCGGATTTGGCCTGGATTGACGGGCATATCTTGACATTCCGACCACAATATAGTAGTCATATGACTACATATGAGTAGTCGTAAGTTGGAGCCCTCGGTTGGGCGCTTGTTCGGGAGCTCGCGGCGCACCGAAGTACTCGTGGGAATCGCGCTCCTCGAGGAAACGTACTCCCGCGAACTCGCGCGCATCCTCGATGCCCCCTTGATTTCGGTCCAACGGATCGTCGAATCGCTCGAGCTCGAGGGTGCCGTGGCGACACGCCTGGTCGGTCGCCAGCGCCAGATCTCGCTCAACCCCCGGTACTTCGCACGTACCGAACTGGCGGCGTTGCTCCGGCGTATGGCACTCTCCGATCAGCGGCTGATGGAAGCCGTCGGGGCTCTGCGACGCCGTCCCCGGCGGAAAGGGAAGCCGCTGTGATCACCAAGGCGAGTAGCCTGGTCGACGTTGCGTTCGAGGTATGCACCGCGCTCGACCGGGTCGGCGTGCGCGCACTCCTCGTCGGCGGCAGTGCGGCAACGTTCTACACCGGCGACTATCAGTCGAAGGACGCGGATTTCGTCGTAACGATGGCCCCGTTGGGTGTCGACGTCCAAGGTGCCGTCGCGGATCTCGGGCTTCGTCTCGTGGGGCAACACTACGAGCATCCCGATTCCGAGTACACGATCGACTTTCTCGGTGGGCCGCCGGGAATCGGCGACGACGTCGTCACGACATGGAATACGGTCCGAAGGGACGACCTCTTGCTCCGCGTGTATTCGCGAACGGATTCGGTTCGCGATCGGCTTTCGGCGTTCTATCACTGGGCCGATGTCAGCAGCCTTCGCGTCGCACTCTTAGTGGCGGTCAGCGGACCGATCGAACTTGCGGCGATCGCCGACTGGAGCGAGCGAGAAGGCGAAACGACGAAATTTCATGAGTTTGCAGATGCCCTGAAAAGGCTCGCGCTATGAAAATCGAATGAGGGGAGCATCGTGCTGAAACGACTTCTCGTCATCGCATGTCTCGCGACTCTTGGCGCCGCTCCTATGGCCTCGATGTCCGCTGGGCCGACCTGGCGGGATGGGAAGCCCGCGGTTGCGCGACATGGGATGGTCGTGACCGAGCAGCGGTACGCGTCGCAGGTCGGACTCGACGTGCTAAAGGCGGGCGGCAACGCGGTCGATGCGGCGGTCGCGGTGGGCTATGCGCTGGCGGTGGTCGATCCGTGCTGCGGGAATCTCGGCGGCGGCGGATTCATGGTGCTACGGATGCACGATGGGCGAGCCCGCACGATTGATTTTCGCGAGGTTGCGCCCTCGCACGCAACGCGTGATATGTTCCTCGACCGGTTCGGCAACCCGGTCCCCGATCGTTCGCGCAAAGGCTGGCTCGCGATCGGCGTTCCCGGCAGCGTGATGGGCTTCGAGCGCGCCCGCACCGAGTACGGTACGATGTCGCGTTCGCGGTTGATGGCGGGCGCGTACCGGCTCGCGCAGGATGGCTACACGATCGCCCCCGGCGACCTGATCCCATTCGCAGGCACGGCCGCGGACGGCTACGGCGGCTTCGGTGCGGGCCGGATTCCGGTCGTCGGCGAGCTTTGGAAGCAGCCGGATCTGGCCAGGTCGCTCGCGCTGATCTCGCTTCGCGGCACGGATGCGTTCTATCGCGGACCGATCGCCGCGGCGATCGTCAAGGCGAGCAGGGCGCACGGCGGCATCTTGACCATGCAAGACTTCGCGCGCTATACGGCGATCGATCGGGATGCGCTGCGCTGCAAGAGCGGGCGTTTCGAACTGATCGGCATGCCGCCGCCGAGTTCGGGCGCGACCACGCTGTGCCAGATCGCGCACATTCTCGACCCGTACGTATTCCACTCCTGGCACGACGTTCGCGAGACCCACTACGTGATCGAAGCTGAGCGCCGCGCGTATGCGGATCGCAATGCGTATCTCGGCGATCCGGACTTCGTGAAGAATCCGGTCGCGCAGTTGACGTCGCCCGCGTACGCAGCCAAACTTCGCGCGACGATCCTCCCCAAGCGCGCGACGCCGTCATCCCAAGTCCATCCGGGTCTGAACATCGATATCCGCGAGGGTTCGAACACGTCCCACTACTCGATCGTCGATAAGCACGGCAACGCGGTCGCGGTCACGTACACGATCAACGATTGGTTCGGCGCCGGCGTCATCGCGCCGGGCACCGGATTCTTTCTCAACGACGGAATGGACGATTTCACCGCCAAGCCCGGCGCGCCGAACATGTACGGACTCGTGCAAGGCATTCGTAACGACATCGTTCCCGGGAAGCGCGCGCTCTCGTCGATGAGCCCGACCATCGTCCTGCGCGACGGCAAGCTCGCGATGCTGACCGGCAGTCCCGGAGGTTCGCGGATCATCACCACCGTGCTCGAGACGATTCTCAACGTGTTCGACTTCGGCATGAACGCACAACAGGCGGTAGACGCGCCGCGCATCCACATGCAGTGGGAACCGGACGAGATCCAGTACGAACCCGGTGCGCTAGCGCAGGCGCAGATCTCGGCGCTCGAAGCGAACGGCTATGCGTTCCACCGGATCTCGGCGTGGGGCTCGGCGCAAGCGATCGTGATCGATCCGGTTACCGGTATGCTCTACGGCGGCAGCGATCGCCGCCATCCTGCCGGCGCGGCGTTAGGATACTGATAGTGACACCCGAATGGCTGACCGCGATCTCTACGTTGCTCACCTTGATCGTCGTCGCGGTGACGGCGATCGCCGCGATCCGACAGATCCGGCACATGCGTTCGGGCAACCAAGTGGCCGCGCTACTTCCGCTGACCGAGAAGTATTCGACGCCGGAGATCCGCGCCTCGCTCGACTACGTCATCGGTTCGCTACGCAAGGATCTCGAGGATCCCGAGGTGCGCGCCGGCGTCCTCGCGATCCCCGCGGCCGGACAGGCGCGACAGGCGATGATCTGTATCAACTTCTACGAATCGGTCGGGGCGCTCGTCCGCGCCGGCACCCTCGACCTCTTCCTCGTGCTGCTCTATTTCACGACTCTGGCCGATGTCTGGGACTTCGCCGACGATTATATCGCACTGACGAGAAGCACGCGCGGGAAAGAGA
>JALYSX010000347.1 GCA_030854585.1 Vulcanimicrobiota bacterium | reverse complement strand
GCGGTAGGCTCATACTCGGCAGTATAGACGATAGGAACAAGAGCGATACGGATGCCCGACGACAACCGACGACTGGTCTACTCGAGCGACGCAGGCATGCTCGCCGAGCCGAAGCGCGATCGACCGCAGCAGAAGCCGCCGAACCCGACTCCCGACGACGGCGTCGTGCGGGTCGCGCGCGCGCCTCGGCGGGGCGGCGTCTCGAGCGTCGTGACCGGCCTTGCCGAGCGCGAGATCGCCGAGATCGCTAAGCAGCTCAAGCGACTGTGCGGCTCGGGCGGCACGGCCAAGAATGGCGTGGTCGAGATCCAGGGCGATCATCGCGACACAATCGTCGCCTGGTTCGAGAAGCAGGGCCGCAAAGCCAAGAAGGCAGGCGGCTGAGGTCATCCGCGCCCGCGGGGCGCGGACGCGGCCTGCCCGGCGGTCGCGTTCGGGGATAGTTTCTACTAGGCCACCGTCGCGCTCGCCACTCGTTATGCCGTGACGAGCGCCTGATCGCCCACGCCCGCGTTGCGTAGCGCTTCGTGGATCATCTGATCCTGGATCTCGCGGACGGCCCAACGTGCCTGCGCGTCGGCCGCGAGCTTGTCGATCGGGTCGAAGTACAGGAACGCCTTGCCCGGTTTGACGCTCGGCGCGGCATAGACCGCGATACCGTTGGTGCGGTCGTAGTACTCGTACGAGTGGACGTCGCGCTTGCCGCCTCCGCCCGGTGCGTCGCACACGAAGGTCGGCGTGTTGAAGCCGGCCGTGCTGCCGCGCACGAACTTCTCGACATCCGTCGCGGTCTGGATAGTGGTGCGCAGCTCCTCGACGCCCTTGACCATGTCGTGCATATAGACGTAGTAGGAGTGCACGTTCAGCATGCCGAGGCGCTTGACGAGCAGTTGCATCCGCTCGGGCGTGTCGTTGACGCCCCGGATGAGGACCGACTGGTTGCGCACGAAGATGCCGCGCTCGAAGAGCATTCGCATCGCGCGCTGGGTGATGCCCGTGATCTCTTCGGGTGCGTTGAAGTGGGTGTGGAGGACGACGTCCTTGCCGAGCTTGCGGCCACGGTCGACCACCTGCGTGATCGCATCCAGCCATTTGGTGTCGGTGATGATCTTCATCGGCATGATGGCCGGTCCTTTGGTCGCGAATCGCATCCGGCGCACGTGCGGAATGTCGAGAAGCGCGTTGCCGATCAGTTCGATGTTCTTGGGTGGCAGTTGATACGTATCGCCGCCGGAGATGACGATGTCCTCGAGTTCGGGGCGCTCGGAGATGTACTGAAACGCCTCTTGCCACTGGGCCGGGGTCTTCGCGAGCGAGACCTTATCGACGTTCTCGGTGTCGGGGCCGATCGCGTACGAGCGCGTGCAGAAGCGACAGTAGACCGGGCAGACGTTGAGCGGGAGGAAGAGCGCCTTGTCGACGTAGCGGTGCACGAGTCCGGGCACCGGACTGTCGTCCTGTTCGTGCAGCGAGTCGAGCGTCAGACGCGGATGATCCGGGAGCAGCGAGGATGCGACGGGCACGAACTGGCGACGGATCGGATCGTTGACGGGGTCGGTCCAATCGATCAGCGAGATCGCGTACGGCGAGACGCGTACGGCCATCGGCGCGCGCGCGAAACCTTCGGCAACGTCGGCGAAGAACTCCGGCGAGCACAGGTCCTTGATCGTCTCGAGCAGTTCTTCCGGCGTCTTGACGGAGTTCTTTTGCTGCCAGAGATGATCCATGAAGGTCGCATCGTCGACGTCCTTATAGGCCGGGACGTGTCGCCAGAATTCACCTTCTTTGAGGTTTCGGTAGGCCAGTACGTCGTCGTCGACGGCCGGTTTCTTGTGCGCGATGTCGGACATGGTTTTTAGGCTCCCTGATATTTCGCGTTGAAGTAGGCATGGATCGCGGGGTTCTCGCGCAGCGTCTGCAGCGCGGTGTCGGCGTGGCCTTTGCAGTAGCCGTTGCCGACGATCATGGTGACGTCCTTACCCACGCCCTCGGCGCCGAGCGCGGCGGCCGTGAACGAGGTGGACATCGAGAAGAAGTAGACGATGCCGTCGTCTTTTGCGCACAGGATCGAGGCGAGTTCGGTGCCCGGCACGTTGACGCAGTTGATGACCACGTCGGCCAGCTCCGGCGCTTGCGCGGCGACCGCGGCGCTCGTGCCGAGCACGTCGCGAGCATCGGCACAGATCAATGCGTCGACCAGGCCCGCATCGAGGAGCAGATGAGCGGAGGGCGTCGCGAGGTTCGGGGCGACGCCGATCACGCGACCGCTCGGACCGACGCGGGCCTTGGCCTGCGCACACGAGAGCAGACCGCTCTTGCCGTCGGCGCCGATCACGACGACCGTCTGGCCGGGCCCTACCATGCGTTTGACCTGCGCTGGTGCGCCGGCGACGTCGAGGACCGCAAGCGCGACGTTCTCGTCGATATCGGCCGGCAGCTTCGCCCAGAGACCGCTCTCGAACAGGATCGCCTTGGCTTTGACCCAGATGCGACCGGTCGCGACGTCGACGCGTTCGATCGATTCGAGATGCAACGGCGTGAGCGTGAGCGAGACGAGCGAGGCGATCCGATCGCCGGGGACGACGTCGACGCCGACCAACGCGCGCCCGACCTCGAGCACGCGCCCGATGAACATGCCGCCCGATCCGGTGACCGGATTGTGCTGCTTGCCGCGTTCGCGCACGATGCGTTCGATATGTGCGGCGATCTTCTGCGCGTCGCCGCCTTCGATATCCGCGATCTGTTTGAACGATGCCGAGTCGATGTTGAGCGCCTCGACCTCGCAGAGGATCTCGTTCTCGCAGGCGATCGGCGTGCAGTCGATCTTCCAGGCGCTCTGCGGCATCGCACCTGCGGGTTCGATCACGCGATGCGTGCCGAGCGCGTGCGGACGTTCGAAGGTCACGCTCACAGAGCCACCGGGATGCCGCCGCGTTCGAACGGCGACGAGAGGACGATGGTGGTCTTCGTTCGCGCCATCCCGGGAACGATCTTCAAGCGCGAGAGCAGGTCGTCGAGGTGCTGGGTGGAGCGCGTCATCGCTTTGCAGATGTAGGCCTCTTCGCCGGCGACGCTGTGGATCTCGACGATCTCGGGCATCGCGCCGAGCGCGCTCATGAACGGTTCGTATGCGCAATCCGGCGTAGTGTAACAGCTGACGAAGGCGACCAGTTCGTAACCGAGCCGTTTGGCGTCGAGTTGGGCGGCGTATCCGCGTACGTATCCGCGCGTTTCGAGACGCTTCACGCGATCGTGGACGGCGGGCGGCTTGAGGCCGACCAGGATGCCGAGTTCGGCGAAGGTCGAACGCGCATTGCGTTGTAGAGCGTCGAGCAGGCGGATGTCCAACTCGTCCAGGTCGGACTGTTCTGAGCGACTAATCATTCGGAAATACCTACCTCACCCCGAAAATCGTTCGTTGGTCAGGGGATATTGTACTCTGTTTGTTCGGGGATGGCTAGGGGCATGCCGGACCTCGGCGGGCCGGAGCCGTACAGAGCCGGGGTGAGGATCGCAACCGTCACCCGTGCCTGCCTCGTGCTGGCGGCCACGCTCGTCGCCGCGGGCTGCTCCGGCGGTGGGCCGGCCGACCCGCACACCATGCGCTTCGATCTGGCGGCCGACCCGGCCAACCTCAACCCGCTCTTCCTCCATCAGGACGCGGCCTCGGTCGAGCAGCAGCTTGCCCGCCTGGCTTTCGAGCCGTTCGTCGATCTGGACGGCAAGGGCCGCCCGGTGCCGGGCCTGCTGGCGGTCATCCCAACGCGGGCCAACGGCGGGGTCTCGCCAGATGGCCGGACGATCGTCTACCATCTGCGCCCGAACGTGAAATGGAGTGACGGCGTGCCGGTCGGCGCGGAGGACGTGCTTTATACGCTGCAGGCGATCCTGGATCCGAAGAATCCGGTCCGCTCGCTCGAGGGCTACGACCTGATCGACGACGCGAAGGCCAAGGACGCGCACACGGTCGTCTTCCATCTGCGACGTGCCTGGGCGCCGGCCGTGATGACCTACTTCTCGTACGGCTTCGCGCCACAGTTCGTGCTGCCCGCGCACGTGATGCGCGAGCAGGAGCCGCTCGCACAGGCCGCGTTCAACGCGGCGCCGACCGTAGGCGACGGGCCCTACACGTTCGTGTGGTGGCATCGCGGCGACGGGCTGCGGTATAAGGCGAATCCGACCTATTGGCGCGGCGCGCCGAAAATCGCGACGTTGGATATCCGCTTCGTGCCCGATCCGCAGACGAATCTGGTGATGCTGCAATCCGGCTCCATCGATTGGAACTTGATCGCACCGGTTCAACAGGCGAACCTCGAAGGCGACAAGGAGATCGCGTACGTGCGCACGCCGACCTCGGTGGTGGCCGGGCTCGCGATCAATACGGCGCATCCACCATTCGACGATCGCAACGTGCGGCGTGCGATCGCGATGACGATCGACCGCCCGACCATCTCGCAGAAGATCACGCGCGGCGCCTATCCGGTGACGGACATGCTCCAGCCGCAGTTCTCATGGGCGTACGATCCGACGGTCAAACAGCCGGCTTTCGATCCGAAAGCCGCGGACGCGTTACTCGATGCATCCGGCTGGAAGCGCGGCGCCGACGGCGTTCGCGTGAAGAACGGCAAGCGGTTGACACTGCTCTACGTGCAGTTCCCGGAGACGACCACCGGCGTGCGGGTCGCGACGTTCGCGCAGGCGGAGCTGCAGAGCCGCGGGTTCGAGGTGACCTTGAAATCGATCAGCAACGCGCAGCTCTTCCTACCGAAGACCGGCACGCTCGCCGCCGGGAAGTTCGACCTGGCCTACGTGCCGTTCACGATGGGCGCCGATCCCGACGACTCCTCGATCTTGGGTTGCCGGGGCGCCTCGAACTACATGCGCTGGTGCGACTCCCGCGTCGGCGCGCTCGAGAAGCAGGCACTGGCCGCGACCACCCAGGCCGAGCGAAAGACGCTCTACGGCAAGATCGGCCGGATCGTGGCCGACGAGGTTCCCGTGCTCTATCTCTTTAACGCATACTATATCTACGCGTATCGCACGCGCGTGAGCGGCTTCGCACCGAACGCCTTCCTCCCGACGTGGAACGCGTCGGCCTGGTCGCTGAAGTAAGGGGGTACCGGAACGATGGGCATCGCAGCGGTCATCTCGTGGATCTTCGCCAACACGGCCGTCTGGCTGTTCCTGGTCGCGGTGATCGTCACCATCGTCAAACTGCGCCGCGCGCGGTTCGCGCGCCGGGTGGTGACCGCATCCTACGTGTTGTGGGGCGAAGTGCTGTTCTACACGCTCGGCATCGGCTTCGTCTACATCGGCGTCATGCACGCGTACTTCGGCAACCTCGTCGCACCGACGATCGGCTGGGCGCAGAGCCCGTTCGAATACGAACTTGGTTGGGCCGAGATCGGGTTGGGCATCGTCGCGCTGCTCTCGCTCTGGCGCGGCTTCGAGATGCGCTTGGCCGCAACGCTGATCTTCGCGATCTTCTCGTTCGCAGCCGCGGCGCAACACATCAGCCAGATGCTCCGCGTCCACAATTACGCTCCGGGCAACGCCGGCCTGATCCTCTGGTGGGGCGACATCGCGCTCCCCATCGTGCTGCTCGTCCTAGCCGGTCTTTCGCGAGAGGCACAAGAGCGCTACGAACGCTAGATCTTGCTCTTACACGCGACGCCGTGAGACATGTGGAGGGACATGCCGATCGCGAGGGCTTTACGGCCGAGCGACGGCGAGAGATCGCTCCACGTGATCGATACGCGTGCGCCCGGTTCTCCGGCGACGACCGCGCCGGTCGTGGCGTTGCCCTGCGTCCAGGCGCGATAGCCGTTCAGGCAGACGACCTTGAAGTCGTCGAGATTGTAGCCCGCGCCGCCGCCGTCGACGATGCCTACCAGATCCTTACCCGTCGCCTTGTCGACGACGACGTAGCCCGACGTCTGGAAGTTGATGTTCTGTGAGTGCACGGTCGTGCCGGCCGGAAGCGTGACTTTGAAGTCATGAGCGGCGAGAACGTTCGATGCGGAGGCGACTGCAAGTATCAGGGTGGGGATGTTCACGTGGTACCTACTGTCTCCGGAGTGGTGTAGCGAAACGCGTTCGACGGGACGACGACCGAACGATTTGCCGTGGTATCGATAGTAACGAAATTCTTATACCCATCGTTGCCGCCCCAACCATTTTTCAGGGTGCACCTTGGCCGGAGGCCGACAGATCCCCGCGATCTATGCGTATCGCCTTCCAACCGTCTAGGGGCGGGTGACGTGACAGACTTCGAGTCTGCCGCCGTCGGGGTCGGCGAAGAAGACGGCGTGGTAGTCGGGGCCGTACGCTTTCTCCGGGCCTCCGATCTTTTCGGCGCCGATCTCGCGCAACGATGCGGCGACGCGATCGACGTGCGAGAGCGCGCCGCGCACTACGAGCGCTCGCTCACGATCGCATCGACCTCGATCTCGACCAGCAGATCTTTCCCGATCAACTGGGAGACCTCGACCATCGTCGCGGCCGGCTTGATCTTGCCGAAGATCTCCGCGTGCGCGCGCCCGGCCGCTTCCCACTGGGTGATGTCGGTCACGAACATGCGCGTGCGGATCACGTCTCCGAACGAGGCCCCCGCCTCCTCGAGTGCGGCGCCGATCTTCGCAAGCGCGTTCTTCGCCTGCTCGTAGGCGCTCGTACCGGACGCGGACGTGCCTGCAACGGCGACATATTTCCCGATCCGAACGGCGCGCGAGTAGCCGACTTGGTCTTCCCAAGGCGAACCGCTTGCGACGTTTCGGCGCTTCATCAGAGCGCCTTCACGGCGGCGGTGAGTTCGTCGACACTGGCTTTGGCGTCGCCGAAGAGCATCGAGGTGTTCTCCAACTCGTAGAGCGGGTTCTCGATGCCGGCGAAGCCCGAGCGCATCGAACGCTTGAGCACGATCACGTTGCTCGCCTTGTCGACGTCGAGGATCGGCATGCCGTAGATCGGCGAGGTGGTGACGCTGCGCGCGGCCGGGTTGGTCACGTCGTTCGCACCGATCACGAGCGCGACATCGGTGGTCGGGAATTCGGGGTTCGCATCTTCCATATCCAGTAGCGCCGGATACGGCACATTGGCTTCGGCGAGCAAGACGTTCATGTGCCCGGGCATGCGGCCCGCGACCGGGTGGATCGCGTAGCTGACCTTGACGCCGCGCTTCTCCAACTGATCGGCGAGGGCTTTGACGCTGTGCTGGGCTTGCGCGACCGCCATGCCGTAGCCCGGCACGACCATCACCTTCTGCGCGTAGGCGAGCATCACGGCGACGTCGTCGGCCGAGGCGCTGCGCACGTTCTGCGGTCCGCCGCTGGCACTTGCGACCTCGGTACCGCCGGCCGCGCCGAACGCACCGAAGAGCACGTTGGTGATCGAGCGGTTCATGGCTTTGCCCATCAACACCGTGAGCAGGGTGCCGCTTGCGCCGACCAGCGCGCCGCAGATGATCAACAACGTCGAACCGAGTTCGAAGCCCGTGATCGCGACCGCTAAGCCGGTGAACGAGTTGAGCAGCGAGATGACGACCGGCATATCCGCGCCGCCGATCGGTAGCACGAAGAGCACGCCGAGCACCAGCGCGACGCCAAGCAGCGCGAGGATCGCCCAAGGCGCGGCCAACCCAGCGGTCGCGACGAACCAGACCGCCAAGCCGATCACGGCGAGCGCGATCAGTCCGTTCACGATCTGTTGGCCGGGATACGTGATCGGTCGGCCGGTCATCAACTCTTGGAGTTTCAAGAACGCGATGATGGAACCGGAGAACGAGATCGCGCCGATGATCGCCGAGAGCACGAGCGAGACGCCGATCACCGGATA
>JALYSX010000345.1 GCA_030854585.1 Vulcanimicrobiota bacterium | reverse complement strand
GCGTCGACGGGTCCGGCGATCCGGTGCTACTGCCGGATCAAGATCGCGGGCGCTGGGACTACCTCGCGATCGGACGAGGCTTCGACGCGCTCGCACGCGCCGAGCGCCTCGGCGGCGCGCTCGGTCCCTACGCGATCCAGGCCGCGATCGCCGCGTGTCACGCGCGCGCCCGCTCCGCTGCAGAAACCGACTGGCAGACGATCGCCGGACACTACGACACGCTCTCACAACTGTTGCCGTCACCGATCGTTGAACTCAACCGCGCAGTAGCGGTCGGCATGGCGTTCGGGCCGGCCGCCGGGCTCGAGCACGTCGACCGCCTAACCGACGAACGGGCGCTCGCGAACTACCATCTGCTGCCAAGCGTTCGCGCGGATCTCCTCCAGCGACTCGGTCGCGGAAGCGAAGCCGCCGACGAATTCGAGCGGGCCGCAGCGCTCTGCGGGAATGAACGCAATCGCCGGCTCCTGCTATCGCGTGCGACAGCCTGTCGCTTCTAGAACGCTACGCGCGCGCGATGGCAACGAAGCGCCTCCAGACAAACTTCGTGGCGATACTGATTCCGTAGCCCGCTAAACCCGGAACGACGTAGAGCACCGCGAGAACTGCACCAAACGTGAGAATGAACTCGAGATCGGCAATCGGGCCACTCGAACCCGGAAATGACGGGTCTTGGACGATCGCCGTATAGGCGACTAGGATTCCGCAAATCATGACATAGTAGGCGAGCGGTGCGAACCACCACCGCATCGACGTTAACGCCAGACAGAAGCAAGCCGATGCAACGATGAATGCGTTCACTCAAAACCAGAACGGTGACCCCACCGAGGATTGCTGTGCGTACGTCGCGAGCCATACCTGGATCGCAATCGCCGCCAGCACGATTCCCGCAACGGGCAGCACAGCCCTCATACGTGCGTTACGTTAGTCCCTTGACGCTTGCGCGCGGGCGAATCGCGGTGAACTCTTCTTCGCTCTCGACGCCGGCGATGTTGAAGACGCCCAGCACGCGGTCGGCGGCGGCGTAGGGGTCGACGCCGGCGGCGATGTCGGTGCGGAGTTCGCGTTCCAGGCGGCGTTGCAAGCGGCCGAGCGCGAGTTGGCGGACCTGATGCGTGAATGCTTCGCGGCGTTTGGTCGCGATCTCGCCGCTCGAGATGAGCCAGGCGGCGTGATGTTCGATCGCCTTCCAGAGATCGTCGATGCCGTCGCCCGAGAGCGCTTGCGTCGAGATCAACTCCGGAACCCAGCCGCTGAAGTCGAGCATCTCCATCATGCCGCGGATCTCGCGGCGGAGCTGATTGGCCATCGGGTGGTCGGATTTGTTGATCACGAAGATGTCGGCGATCTCCATGATGCCGGCCTTGATCACCTGGATCGAATCGCCGCTGCCGGGCTGTAGCGCGACGATCGTCGTCTGTGCGAGTTCGGCGACCTCGATCTCGCTCTGACCGACGCCGACCGTCTCGATCAGGATGACGTCCAACCCGAACGCGTCCATCAACAGCATCGCATCGGCGGTCGCGCCGGCGACGCCGCCCAGGTGACCGCGGCTCGCCATCGAGCGGATGAAGACGTTCTCGTCGGTGAAATGTTCGGTCAGGCGGATGCGATCGCCGAGCAACGCGCCGTGCGAGAACGGCGAGGATGGATCGACCGAGATCACGCCGACGCTCTTGCCGAGCGACCGAGCCTTGCGGACCAGAGCCGAGGAGAGGGTCGACTTGCCGACCCCCGGCGGGCCGGTCAGCCCGAGGGTGAGCGCGCGCCCGGTCCGTCCGAAGAGATGGCGGATCAGTTCGCCGCCGCGGCCGGCCTCGGCGACCGAGATGGCGCGAGCGAGCGCTCGCGGACGCTTGGCGTCGAAATCGCGCAACAGCGCGGCTACACTCTCATAGGCGGACACGTCGCTAGGATTGCGGCCGCCGCAAAGCCGGACCTTCCGCTATCCGGTGCCGAAGGGGGTGGCATGCTCCCGCCGCCCGCCGTCCTAGCGCGTCTCGATGCAACCGTGCGGTTCGTCATGCGCGAGCAGCACATCGATGGGCTGGTGGTCGGCGTCGGTCGCGACGGTGTGACCGTCTTCGTTCGCGGGTACGGGTACGCGGACCGCGCGAGCAGGCAGCGCGTCGATGCGCGCACGATCTTCTCGATCGGCTCGCTCACCAAATCGTTCACCGCCGCGCTCGTGCGTGACCGGTTTCAACCGGAGGATGCGCTCGCGCGTTACATCCCCGAGTATCCCAACGCCCAGGAGATCACCATCGACGAACTACTGCGCGGCACGGCCGGCGTACCGGACTACTCCGCAGCCGACGCCTTCGACCGGTCTTCGCGCGAACCGCTCTCGCCGCAAACGCTCGTCGAACGGCTCGCGGCGATGCCACCCGCATTCGCGCCGGGAACCGATGCGTCGTACTCCAACGGGAATTACTTCCTGGCCGCGTTCGCGTACGAACGTGCGACCGGCACGCCGTTCGCCGCCGCGCTGCAACGCCGCATCCTACGGCCGCTCGGCCTCGCGCGCACCGAGATCGCGAATGCTTTCGTTCCCGAAGCCGATCGCGCGACCGGTAGCCTGCCACCGGGCTCCGCGACGCTCGGATTCGGGAGCGCCGATCTCGAATCGGACGTTCCCGATCTGCTCGCCTGGTACGCCGCGCTCGATGCCGGCGCCCGAGTCAAGAGCCCGCGCCATCTCCCCACATACGCCGACGGGTTCTACGACGGCATGGCGTTCGGACAACCGCTCCACTTCGCGTCGGGCTACGTCGCCGGCTTCTCGGCGTACGGCGCGATGCTACCGAAAGAGCACGCAAGCGTGGTCGTGCTCGCGAACCGAGACGCGGTCGATCTCGGCCCGCTCGGCCGCAGCGCGCTCGCACTCGCGATCGGGCTCCCAGAAGCCTCGGCGGTAGCGTCGCGTTGATCCACGCGATCTTCGCGGCGGTGCTCGCGATGCAGACTCTGATGGTGCCGATGACGGGCGAACGCGCGCGACCGACTCAGAGCGCGACCCTTTTCCATACGCTCTTCAGCGACTTCTTCGACGAGTCCGACGGCACCACGTACGTGCAGACGGGCGACATCCCGGCCATGTGGTTGCGCGATTCGTCCGCCCAGACGATCCCCTATCTGCGTTTCGAACAGACGTTTCCGGTGTTGCGCACCAAGTTCGCCGGCGTGATCGAACGGAACGCGCGCAACATCGCGACCGATCCGTACGCGAATGCGTTCATGGCGGACTACCACGTGTGGGAGCGCAAGTGGGAGATCGATTCCCTTGCCGCGCCCTCGGTCTTAGCGAGCATCTACTGGCGTAGCACGGGAGACCGCACGATCTTCACGCCGGCGCTCCGGCGCGCGCTCAAAATCGTCGTAGATACGTTCCGCTGTGAACAGATCCACGCGACCTGCAGTCCCTACAGCTATCCGTATCGCGTCCGCACGAACGATGCCTACGCGAGAGGAACGGGCTTGATCTGGAGCGCCTTCCGGCCGTCAGACGACGCGGTCAAGTACCGCTTCAACATCCCGCAAAACGCCACCGCGGTCGTCGCGCTGCGGGCGATTGCCGAGATGGCGCGCTTCGGCTACGGCGACGAGAACGTCGCGAACGAAGCGGCCTCGGTAGCGAACGCCGTGCAGGTCGGGATCGCGCGTTACGGCGTGGTCTGGAACGAACGGCGCAAGGTCTGGATGTATGCCTATGAGGTCGACGGCTACGGCCGCGCCAATTTCATGGACGATGCAAACATCCCGAACCTTACGACGCTGCCATACCTCGGTTGGTGCTCGCCGTTCGATCCGGTCTATCTCAACACTCGCGCCTTCGCGCTCTCGTCGGCCAATCCGTATTATTACGCCGGGACGTATGCATCGGGACTCGGCAGCCCGCACACGCCGGTCAACTTCGTCTGGCCGCTCGGGATCATCGGACGCGCGCTCACCGCGACCGGTAGCGATGAAGTCGCGCAGGCGATAACGACGCTCGCCGAGACCGACGGAAGGGACGGACTGATCCACGAGAGTTTCTACGGCGGCGGGTACTGGCGCTACACGCGCGCCGGGTTCGGCTGGGCCAACGCGCTCTATGCCGAGTTGCTCTTCCGAAGCACGGCGGGCTTCCGCGCGATGCCGTTCGTCACGGCGGATCAGACGGTCGTCCCGTATCAGCGCGCGGTACGAACGCCAACGCTGGCCTCACCGCTGGTGCAGATCCGCAATACCGGGCTGCTCTACACCACCCTCGGCGACTTGCTTCAGGCGCCGAAGCGGCGCTGACGATCGCCGAACCCCCGCACCGCTTCGGCGAAGACGGCTTGATCGAAGTCGGGCCAGAGCGTCGGTAACGCGAGCAACTCCGTATACGCGATCTGGTAGAGCAGAAAGTTCGAAACGCGCAGATCTCCGCCGGTGCGGATGAGCAAATCCGGATCGGGTGCATACGGCGCGTACATCCGTTCGCGGAACGCGGTTTCGTCTATGTCGGCGACGCTCAGGCAGCCGCGCGCGACGTCGGTCGCGATCGCTTTTGCGGCACGGACGATCTCGGCGCGCCCGCTATAGTTGAGCGCGAGCGCGAGCGTCATGCCGCGATTGTTCGCAGTCGCCTTGACCAGATCGCGGAGCGCGGCGCGGACCGGGAGCGCGAAGGCGTCCAGGTCGCCGATGGTCTCGACCCGCACACCGCAAGCGCCAAGGGCGCGGAGTTCGCCGCGAGCGGCGCTCACGCAGACCTGCATGATCAGGTCCACTTCAACCGCCGCTCGGTGCCAGTTCTCGGTCGAGAATCCGTAGACGGTCAGCCGGCTCACCCCGTGGGCCAGGGCCGCGGCGGCGGTGTTCCTGAGAGAGATCACCCCGCGGCGGTAGCCTTCGATCAACGGCAGCCCGTTGGCCCGGGCCCAGCGGCGGTTTCCATCCATAATCACGGCGACATGCATAGTTACTTTGTATCACAAAGTAACTATGCATCGCAAGCGGGGATGAGGGGCGTCCCCGGGTCGCCAACCATGTGCGGGCCTATGGAAAACGGATATTACCGGTACCCGACCATCTCGGGAGACCGCATCGTCTTCGTCTGTGAAGACGACCTCTGGAGCGTGCCCGCGAGCGGCGGCACCGCGACCCGGCTGACGGTCAGCTTCGGCGCATGTTCTTCGCCCAAACTCTCCCCCGACGCCAAGTGGATCGCGTTCGTCTCGACCGACGAGGGCAATCCGGAGATCTTCGTGATGCCGGCGAGCGGCGGACGCCCCGTACGCTTGACGCACATGGGCGGCACGATCGTCGCGGTGAACGGTTGGAGCGACGATTCGGAGACCGTCTTCGCGACCGCTAATCCGGCGGCGTGGTACGAACGCGCGACCGAAGGGTTTGCGATTCCGCGGGTCGGCGGTACGCCTTCACCATTACGCTTCGGCCCGATCAAACGCATCTCGTTCGGACCGAACGGCGCGGTCGCAGTCGGGCGGAACAGCGACGATCCCGCGCGTTGGAAGCGTTATCGCGGCGGCACGAGCGGCGAGATCTGGATCGACGCGCTCGGGAGCGGCGAGTTCGACCATCTACGCCTGCCGGACGGAAATCCGACCTGGCCGATGTGGATCGCCGGACGCATCTTCTTCGTCGCCGATCACGAAGGCATCGGCAATCTGTATTCGTGTGCACCGGACGGGACCGACGTGCGCCGTCATACGCACGAAGCCGAGTACTACGTCCGCCATCCATCGACCGACGGCACGCGCGTCGTCTACGGCGCCGGCGCTGCGATCAGGCTCTACGATGCGGGCGACGACTCCGTCCGCGAAGTCGCGATCGACGCGCCGTCCGCGCAACCGCAGACCAATCGCCGCTTCGAGAGCGCCTCGGGCGAACTCGACGATATCGCGCCGCATCCGGACGGCACCCGCCTCGCCCTGATCGCGCGCGGCCAGCCGTATACGATGCCGTTCTTCGAAGGCGCCGTGCTCCACCGCGGCAGCGACAGCAAGGCGCGCTATCGCCTGGCACGCTGGATGCATGACGGCAAACGCTTTGCATGCGTCACGGATCTGGCCGGCTACGAACAGATCGCGCTCTTCAGCGAGGACTCGGAGGAGCCGGTCTTCGTGACGACCGGCGACGTCGGCCGCATCACCGATCTCGCGTGTTCGCCGACGAACGACACGATCGCATTTGCGAACCACCGCCACGAACTCTGCGTGGTCGAGGTCGCGGATGGCCGCTTGCGCACGCTCGATTCGAGCCCGGCCGACCGGATCGCGGACCTCGCCTTCTCTCCGGACGGACGCTTTGTCGCGTACGTCTGGTGGCCGGCGCAGGGCACCTCGATCATCCGCGTCGCCAAGGTGAAATCCGGCAAGGTCCGCGACATCACATCGGCGCTGCGCGTGGATCGTTCGCCGTCCTGGGATCCGGAAGGCAAGTATCTCTACTTCATCTCGACCCGCGACTTCAATCCGGTCTACGACGCGCTCCAATTCGACCTCTCGTTCCCGCAGGCCGAACGTCCGTTCTTGGTCACCTTGCGCGCCGACGTGCCGTCGCCGTTCGTGCCGAAATCGCGGCCGATCCATCGCGATCACGAGCATCACGATCACCACGAGGGCGACGACGATGCGAAGAAGGATGCCAAAGACCGCAAAGATGCCAAGAAGATCGACGACGTCAAGATCGATTTCGACGGCATCACCGGACGCATTCTCGGCTTCCCCGTCGACGAAGGCAACTACGGCGAACTGATCGCGCTCAAGGACCGGGTCGTCTTCACCAAGTTCGAGGTGCGCGGCATCAAACCCGAAGGCCGGAGCTGGGACGAAGAGGACGATGCGGGCATGCTGCTCGCGTACGACTTCGAGGGCCAGCGCCTCGCAACGCTCGCGACCGATGTCGCGGATATCAGCCTTTCGGCCGACGGCCGTACGTTGCTCTACACCTCGGCGGAGAAGCTGCGCGTGATCGATGCCAGCGGCGATCTGCCCGAGGACGGCGACGAGCCCAAGCCCGCGACCGAGCCCGGTCGCAAGAGCGGCTTCATCGACCTGGATCGCGTCCAGATCGAGATCGTACCGCGCGACGAATGGGCCCAGATGTACCGCGAGGCTTGGCGCTTGCAGACCGAGCAGTTCTGGGTCGAAGACATGAGCGACATCGACTGGGATCGCGTCTACGATCGCTACGAGGCCGTGCTCCCGCGCGTGCGCACCCGCGGCGAACTCTCGGACTTGATCTGGGAGATGCAGGGCGAACTGGGCACCTCACACGCCTACGAATACGGCGGCGACTATCGCATTCCACCGCAGTACCAACGCGGCTTCCTCGGCGCCGATCTCGCATGGGACGAGAATCGCGGCGGTTACCGCGTCGAGAAGATCCTGCGTGGCGACAGTTGGAACCGCAGCTCGGATTCACCGCTCGCGGAGCCGGGCCTCGACGTGCGCGAAGGCGACGTCATCACCGCGATCGGAGGCAAGAAGCTTTCGCGCACGTCCACTCCGGATGCGCTGCTGATCAATACGGCCGATCGGGACGTCACGTTGACGATCGCGTCCGGCAAGAACGATCCGCGCACCATCCTGGTGAAGGCGCTGCGGACCGAGAGCGATCTGCGCTATCGCGCGTGGGTCGAACGCAATCGTGCGCTCGTCCATGAGAAGACCAACGGCGCGGTCGGCTACGTGCACATCCCCGATATGGGACCGTGGGGATTCTCGGAGTTCCATCGCGGTTACTTGAGCGAGTTCGACCGACGCGGCCTGATCGTCGACGTCCGGTACAACCGCGGCGGACACGTCTCGCCGTTGCTACTCGAGAAGTTGGCGCGAAAGCGCGTCGGCTACGACGTGCCGCGCTACGGCAAGGCCGTCCCGTATCCGCCCGAGTCGGTCGCCGGGCCGATCGTCGCGATCACCAACCAGCACGCCGGAAGCGATGGCGATATCTTCAGCCATTGCTTCAAGCTCTACAAGCTCGGGCCGCTCGTCGGCAAGCGCACGTGGGGCGGCGTGATCGGGATCAATCCGTATCACCGCTTGGTCGATGGCACGATCACGACTCAACCGGAGTTCTCGTTCTGGTTCACCGACGTCGGTTGGAAGGTCGAGAACTACGGGACCGATCCGGACTACGACGTGGACATCGCGCCCGACGACTATCGCGACGGCAAGGACCCCCAGATGGATCTCGCCCTACGCCTGGTCCAAACCGCCGTCGACGGCCATACGCCCGAAGCCCCGGACCTCGGCACCAAGCCGAGCCTACCGCTGCCGACGCTTCAGTAAGCGGTCCCGATCAGGCTGGCGATCAGCTTCCGTTTTGCGCGCGACGATATCGACGTCGCGCGCAAACGTTGCGAGAGCGTCAACCGCGCGACCAAACCGCGCGCGGCTGCTTCTTCGAAATACGCGATGTCCTTATCACGCGTCGCCACCAACTTCGCGATGATCAGGTCGTGCGGGTCCAAGCAATGCCCGACCACGCTCTTGCCCGCGTCGAAACGTACCGTGCGAGTCTCCCAACCGACGGGCAGGATCGCCGTGCCCGGGTCGACCGCGTCTGCGTAGTAGCCGTTCTCGGAGTGGAAGTCGGAGAACTCGCCGATCTCCGCGAGCATGTCGGAGAGCGCCGGAACGTCGCGCGGATAGAGGTCGACCTCGATCGAGCGCACCAACACGCCCTCGCACAACTCGGGATGCGCGCCGAGAATCGCCTGCGAGCCGATGACCACGAAGTCACGCTGTCCGGTGATCTCGGCCGCCGCGCGCAAGACGTGCGCGAGATGTTCGGCCCTCACGGCCGGTGCGCGCGCGCGAGCAGCTCGACCTCGAACTGATCGAGCACGCCGGCGAACGGCGAGGACGAGCGCATCTGCATGCCCTCGTCGTCGACGCGCAACATCGCGTAGAGCACCTCGGCCAGATCGTTGCGATGGAGCAGCGCTTGCCAATGCTCGATGGCGGGCGTCGCGCCGTTCCGCTCGGTCCACCGGCGCACGTTCGATCGCGCGATCTCGAGGAGCGTCGGGTCGCGCATCAGTTTCGCGGCGATCATGCCATGCGCGGCGAGATTGCGCAGATGGATCCGGTCCTGCGGCGTCTTCGGGGTGCGCTCCCGATGCCGGGCCTGCTTTGCGGCGTTGCGGCACGATGGCGAGCAGTAGTCGGCGCGCGCGCCCACGCGCTCAGCATTGACCAGCCGCCGGGCCGGAATCGGGCTACCACATCGCGAGCATCGCATACATACATGGTATCGTAAATAACCGGGTTATGCAATCAAAAAATACTATATACATCAGCGAACTCGTGCGTAAAGTAACCCGGTTAGGCTATAACGGATTGACCAACCTCTCCGACATTTGTATAACGGGGTACAACCTAGCAGGCCATCGTTGGCCGAGTTGCCATCCAATGTCTGAAAGGACCGTCGTCCATGATCGACCGTGCCGCCCTTCTCGAGACCCGTTGGAAGACCGACCCGCGCTGGGCCGGAACGACGCGCAACTATCGCGGCAACGACGTGGTCCGGCTCGCCGGTAGCGTTGTCGTCGAGCAGACGCTCGCGCGTCTCGGGGCGGAGCGCCTGTGGTCCTCGCTCGGGGAGGCGGCTCCGATCGCCGCGCTCGGCACACTCTCGGGCGGCCAAGCGATCCAAGCGGCCAAGGCCGGCCTGCGCGCGATCTACTGTAGCGGCTGGCAGGTCGCCGCCGACGCCAACTCGTCGGGTAGCATCTACCCGGATCAGAGCCTCTATCCGGTCAACAGCGTGCCGCAACTCGTAAAACGCATCAACAACGCGTTCGCGCGGCTGGACCAGATCGAGACGCAAGACGGCAACGGCGGCACGCACCACTATCTGCCAATCGTCGCAGATGCGGAGGCCGGTTTCGGCGGGGCCCTCAACGTGTTCGAGTTGATGAAGGCGATGATCGAGGCCGGCGCGGCCGGCGTGCATCTCGAAGATCAGCTCAGTTCGGAGAAGAAGTGCGGCCATCTCGGCGGCAAGGTGTTGATCCCGACGCAGACGGCTATCCGTCATCTGCTCGCGGCGCGCCTGGCGGCCGACGTGCTCGACGTGCCGACGTTGCTGATCGCACGCACCGACGCGAACGGGGCGCAACTGATCACCAGCGACGTCGATCCACGCGATCGTCCGTTCCTGACCGGCGAACGGACGCCCGAGGGCTTCTACCGCATGCGCGGCGGACTCGACGCCGCGATCGCGCGCGGTCTGGCCTACGCGCCGTACTGCGATCTGATCTGGGTCGAGACGTCGGAGCCGAATCTGGACGAGGCGCGCCGCTTCGCGGATGCGATCCACGCGCAACACCCGGGCAAGCTGCTCGCGTACAACTGCTCGCCCTCGTTCAACTGGAAGAAGAAACTGGACGACGCGACCATCGCGCGCTTCCGCGACGAACTCGGCGCGATGGGCTACAAGTTCCAGTTCATCACGCTCGCGGGCTTCCACTCGCTCAACCACGGCTTCTTCGAACTCTCGCGCGACTTCAAGGAGCGCGGCATGAGCGCGTACGCCGAGTTCCAGCAGCGCGAGTTCGCAAGCGAAGCGGCGG
>JALYSX010000329.1 GCA_030854585.1 Vulcanimicrobiota bacterium | reverse complement strand
GAGCATCCGGAACCGTCGGCCGTTGTGACCGACGCGTTCCTGCGTATAGAACGGATTTCCGGGCGAGACGATCGCCACGCCGATCGCGGCGGCGAGGACGATCGGTGCCGTCATAAGCGCGAGCGCGCCGCCGCAGACGATGTCGATCGCGCGCTTTGCGACCCACCACGATGCCGGGACGGTTCGCGTCGCCGGTTGCGGGATCGGACGGGTCGCCAGTTCCATACTAATCGAACGCGGCCGCGACGGTCAGGCCGACGCGATCCATTCCCTCGATGATGCCGAGCTCGGCGCCCGGACGCCCGCTCAGATGCACGAACGGGACGAACTCACGGGTATGGTCGCTCCCCGGCGCGGTCGGATCGCAGCCGTGATCGGCCGTGAAGATCACCTCGTCGCCCCGACCCAGACGCGCCTCGAGTTCCGGGATGAGCGCATCGAGCGATTCGAGCGCGTCGCCGTAGCCGCGCACGTTGCGGCGGTGACCGTACTTCGAATCGAAGTCGTTGAGGTTTACGAAAATGAAGCCTCGGTCGATCCGTTCGAGCAACTCGATAGTCTTTTCCATCGCGTCCCGGTTGTCTTGGACGCGCACCGACGACGCGATCCCGTGACCGCAGTAGATATCACAGATCTTCCCAACCGCATGGACGTCGACGCCTCGAGCGGCCAGGCTATCCAGTACGCTCGGAGGCGGCGGGATCGCATAGTCGCGCCGATTGGCGGTGCGCGAGAAGCTGCCGGGCTCGCCGACGAACGGCCGGGCGATCACGCGGTTCACGTTGTGCGGCGCGACCAGCATCTCGCGGGCCTTCTCGCACCACTCGTAGAGGGTCGGCAGCGGGACGATTCCCTCGTGGCAGGCGACCTGGAAGACCGAGTCGGCCGAGGTATACAGGATGGGCCGCCCGGTCTTCATGTGCTCGTCGCCGAGCTCGTCGATGATCTCGGTTCCGGAGGCGGCCTTGTTCCCGAGCGGCGCTTTGCCCGCGATCGACGTGAAGGCGTCGACCAGGTCCTTCGGAAAGCCGTCGGGGTATGTCGGGAACGGGACGGTCGTCACGATGCCCGCCATCTCCCAATGCCCCGTAATCGTGTCCTTGCCGCGGCTCCGCTCGCGCAAGCGGGCGACCTGGGCCCGGGGCGTGGCGACCGGAGCGACCCCTTCGATCGGAGTCAAATTGCCGAGTCCTAGGCGCGCGAAGTTAGGAAGATGAAGGCCACCGTTGCGACGGGCTACATTGCCGATGGTATTCGCGCCCGGAGCATCACCAAAGTCGTTCGAATCGGGGAGGGCCCCGACGCCGCCGGAATCGAGGACGATGGTCACTACGCGCGTCATATCTGTTCTCGCGTTTCTGCCTCTACGGGCGTCCGCCCCCCCGGAGACGCCCGGTTGGCATGAGAGGGGCGCGTCGAGCCGGAAACGTGCGCTCCACGATGAAATTGCTGCGACATCTATCGACGGCGCTGGCGACCGCGCTGCTCTTCGCGGGCGCCGCCCGGGCCGCGCCGGCACCGACGCCCTCGCCCACTCCCACGGCGCATCGGCAGATGACCTTGAGCGCCGACCGCATCTCGTTCTACTACGACCGCTTCCTCCTCGAAGCCGACGGCAACGTCCGCATCACCACCGGCGACGGCTTGGCCGTCACCGGATCGACGCTGACGATGGATCTGAAGAACAACCGCTTCATGGTCGCCGGCAAGGTCCACTTGGACTCCGCCAACGGCACGCAAGATGGCGCGGCCTTGGCCGACTTCATGGACTTCAACCGCGTCTACTTCGTGCCGATCACGAGCGAACCGGACCGCTGGACATTCGAGAACGGCGACTACACGCATCCGATCAAGGGTCGCGAGATGCCGGGCGACACGTTCCAGTTCCCGGACCTCTCGAAGAACATCCCGTACCTACTTGCGCGAAAGGCCGTCATCGGGGAGAAGGAGTACGTCCGATTCTCGGGCGTGAACCTGATGATCGGCCGGATGGTCGGCGAACCGTTGCCGACGTACTACATCAGCTACTCGTCGGATCCGCACCTCGCCGAGAACTCCCTCGCCGGCGCCAACTACGACGCGACCTGGCAGGTCGCCGGCAATCGCAACTTCATCACCGCGATCCACTTCCGTTTCGACCAGACGAATAAACTGTATGCCTCGATCGAGCAGCACTTCGCCTCGAAGAACGCCTACGCGGTCTTCTCGATCAATCCGCTCTCACGGCCGTCTAAATTCTACAATCTCGTCACCGACTATCAGGCCGGTTCGAATACTGAGATGCACTCGTTCACCGAGTTCCACACCTTGCAGAACGGCTTCACCACGCCGGCGCAGGAACAGCACGTCACGAGCATCCGCTTGACCCATGCATTCCCGCAATTCTCCGCGTCGCTGACGTACCAGACCGTCAACTACTGTCTGCTCGGCACCCGGGACAAGGCGATCGTGCCCGATCTCGGGATTCCGGTGACGCAGGCCTGCGGTAGCGGGCCGTCGCTCGTCGGCGAACCGCTCTCGATCAGCCATCCGCAGACGTGGTCGCTGGACGTCTCGAGCTTCGAGTTCCCGGAGAAGCGTTCGCCGTTCAAACTGCGCGTGCGCGCCGGCATCAACTACATCCACGACAACTGCACCAACAACGACTCCGTGACGGATGTCTGCCTCTCCGGTCTCCAGGTGCTCAACGGCGCCGTCTACACGACCATCGGCGGCAAGTATCTCGGCGCGACGCTGTACATGCCCTCGCTCAAGATCGGCGACAAAGAGGATCCTCGCAGGACGTACTTCTTCAACGCCTTGCTGGACGGGCAGCAGTCCTGGTTCTCGGTTCCGCATAACGTCGTCTTGATCAACGGCATCGCAAGTATCAGCCGTCAATTCGACCGGTCGCTCGCGACCTATCTCTCGTATGAGGTCCGACAGACGACCGATCATTACAACAAGGCCTCGGACGCCGACGTGCTCTATCCGCCGAATCAGGTCTACCAGGATCCGAACTTTTCGAGCTTTCAGGCTTTCCGCGGCTCGGGGACGCAGCGCACGCTCACCTTCGGACTCAATTATACGCCAAATCCGGACTTCGCGTTCACCTTGATCGCGCGCAAGCATCGCGACTTCCCGATCCCTGAGCCGGGGCTCTTCGCTCTGCCGCCCGTCAACGTGCTCGGCGCATACACGAGCCAAGACTTCATCGGACAGCCACCCTACGATCTGACCGGCGACCTGCGCATGCGCGTCCTGCGCCACTACTATCTCGATATCTCGCGGACGTACTACTTCAACTTCGGTGCGCTCAAGTGGAGCCCGTCCTTCGTGATTCAGGTGAGCCAATAATGAAGACCCCGATCATGCGCGCGTTCGCCGCGTTGCTCGTCCTCGTCATCGCGATCGCCGCCGACGCGCAGGTCAAGGTGACCGCCCAACTCCTCGACGTCGAGAAGGGCTTCGTCTTTTTCACCACCGGCGACGGCTTCAGACTCGCGCCGAACGCGCCCGTCCTCGACTACAAGACCGGCGCGGCCGCCAAGAACTCGCCGGCGCCGCGCGATTGGGCGCGCGCGACGTTCGATGCGAACGGAACCGTCACCGAACTCGAGATCTCGAAGAACGCGCTCGATCCGGAAGGCGACATCGCCTCCGTCCATCGCTTCGCGATCGCGCTCACGCCGGTCATTGTCAATCCGGAACTCGCGCCGATCGACGATACCACCGGCAACTCGCGCCAGGCCTTCACCGGCAGACCGGTGCTGGTGACGTTCACCGTCCAGGTGCCTCCCACCACGCCGCTGACGGCGACGATCTATATCTCGACCGATCAGAGCGCGTGGAACCCGCAGGCGATCCGATTGGACCGTATCGACGCGCTCCACTTCTCGGTCACGCGTCGCTACAACTCGGGCACGCGCTTCCAGTATCTCTACACGCGTGGCTCGCTCAACACGCAAGAGCGCGGCGAGAACGGCATCTCGCGCAAACCGCGCGTGGAACTGGTGACCGACGCGGACGTGCGCGCGATCAACGACACCGTCTTCGATTGGCTCGATACCAACGTCGGCGGACAACAGCCGCAACCCGACGCGATTCCGACGCCGTACAACCCGTACCCGTTCCCGAATCTCCCCGCTCCGGGATCGATCCCGACGAGGCCGCCTAGCGGATCGTGATCTGCGTCGCCCGCTGGGTGGCGTCGCCGCGCGTGTTGCGCGCGATTGCGACCAGCGGGTAGGTGCGGCGGAAGATCCGCGGCACGCTCGGGACGGTCGCCGAGAGTTCGAAACGACCGGGCGCCGTCTTCGTCATCAGATAGGAGTAGCCGGCGACGCGTACTTCGACGCTCGCGACGTTCGAGGACGCGGTCACGCCACCGCTCAAGACATCACCCGGATGCACGGTCGTCGCGCTGATCCAGAAATTGACGATCTGTGGCGGATCATCCGACGCGACGTATGGGACTGCGGTCGACGCGGCGACCGGAACGGGCGTCGCCGTCGGTACCACGGTCACATCCGGCGCCGGCGCAACCGGGCCGAGCGAACCTCCGGGTGCGCGATCCGCGACCCTCGCCTGCGCCGTCGGAGCGGGGGTCGGGGCGATGCCGGCTCTCACCACGATCCGGCCGTTCGTCGCGATGGGCGCGGGCGTTGCACCCGGTGTGACGACGGCTGGCGTGGAGACGCCCAAGGCGCCGTGGGTCAGCAC
>JALYSX010000326.1 GCA_030854585.1 Vulcanimicrobiota bacterium | reverse complement strand
AGATGGCATTGCCCGCGAGCCATGCGACGTGCCCGTCCCACGGTGCGAACGCGATCGGCGAGTCCCAGTTGAAGCGATACTTGGCGAGACGCTGATCGAAGTTCTCTTCGTTCGTCGCGACGTAGGGTTGGATGGAGTACTGATCGTGCGTGCGCCGGTTGTAGACGCTGATGAACCCTTGCTGCGAATCGGCCCAGAGCCACTCCGGATCGATCGGATCCGGGATCGCCCACTGACCGTCGCCACCAGTGACGTTTACCCAATGCTTGTTGAGAATGCCCGACGGATCCGTCGTGAACGATGGACCGCACCATCCGTTGTTATCTTGCCAGCCGCCGCAGATCCAGTACGGATTCCCGGTCGCTCCGACGCCGACGTGGTAAACTTCACCGATCGGCATGTTGCGCGCGAACGACCACGTGCGTGCGCGATCGAGCGAAATCCCGATGCCGCCATCTTCCGCGATGATCATGCGCTTCGAGTTCGGCGCGATCCAGAGGCCGTGGTAGTCGCCATGCGGCGATCCGAACGAAGGTTTGAACGTCTTCCCGCCGTCGGTCGAGACCGAGAACGCCGCCGAGAGCGAGTAGAGCCGGTCCGCATTCTGCGGATCGACCACGACGTGCGAAAAATAGAACGGGCGCTGATTCACGAGCGTATCGCTGCTGACCAGCGTCCAGTTCGCGCCCGCGTCGTCCGAACGCCAGAGGATGCCTTTGGCCGCCTCGATCAGAGCGTAGACTCGCCCGGTGCTCGGAGCGACCGCGAGACCGATGCGGCCGAGGGTCCCGTCCGGCAGACCGTGTCCGGTCAACTCCGTCCAGGTGCGCCCACCGTCGGTGGATTTGTAGAGGCCATCGTCGCTCCCGCCGGAGTTGGTCGTCCACGGCTTGCGTATGAAATGCCAGATGCCGGCATAGACGACGTTCGGGTGATGCGGATCGAGTGCGACGTCCGAGGCGCCCGCTTGATCCGAGACGTAGAGCGTCTTCGTCCAGGTCGCGCCGGAATCGAACGTCACATAGACGCCGCGCTCGGTGCTCGGAGCGTAGACATCGCCCTGCGCCGCGACGATCACGTGCGTGGGATTGCTCGGGTCGATCAGGACGCGCGTGATGGTGCGGGTCGCTTCGAGGCCCATCTTCTTCCAGGTCGCGCCGCCGTCGATGGACTTGTATACGCCGCCGCCCGGGATGACGTCGTTGCGAGGATTACCTTCGCCGGTGCCGACCCAGACGGTCTTATCGTCGGTCGGATCGATGACGACGTCGCCGATCGAGGCGACCGCTTCTTTCTCGAAGACCGCCTTCCAGGTCAGGCCCGCATCGGTCGTCTTCCACACCCCGCCGCCGGCCGAAGCTGCGTAGTAGAGATCCGGGTCGGTCGCGGAGCCGGCCACATTCGCAACCCGGCCACCGGGCAGGGCCGGCCCGATCTCGCGCCAGGTCATGCTCTGATAGACCGGCTTCGCCGTCGGAACCGGCGAAGGCGTCGGGCTCGGGCTCCCCGACGGGCTCGGCGACGGCGACGCGGCCGAACCGGCCGCCGCCGCACCAAGAAACGCACACACCGCAAGCGCACACGCGCGCAGCCAAAAACCGACTCGAATCACTGAAGACTCCTCACAAACGCGCAAACTGCCATAAGTATGCACCACGAGGAATCAAAAAGTCTTCAGAAAGGACGAGCGACACGCCATTGCGCGTCGCTCGGCGTCATCCTGAGGGGCCGAAGGCCGTCTCGAAGGACTTACGTGTGGGCCGGTTCCGGTGGTGCCGCGTTGGCGGGCGGTTCGACGGACGGGATTTTGCTGAACTTCAGCTTGTCCGGATTGTCGGCGTCGATATCGGCGAGCACGTGATCGCCGGCGACAAAGTTGCCGCGGAGCATCTCCTCGGCGAGGTCGTCCTCGACCATCCGTTGGATCGAGCGACGGAGCGGACGCGCTCCGAACTGCGGATCCCAGCCCTTGGCGGCGAGCAATTGCTTAGCGGCCTCGGTGACGCGAAGATTCATATCCTGGGCCTTCACCTCCGCCGCGACCTTGGTCAGCTCGAGGCTGACGATCTGCTCGATCTCCGGTCGCGTCAACTGATGGAACACCACGACTTCGTCGATGCGGTTGAGGAACTCAGGGCGGAAGGTGTGCTTGACCTCTTCCATCACCTTGGTCTTCATCCGTTCGTACGACTTGAGGTCGTCCTCCTCACTGTTCTTCTGCAGACGGAACCCGATATCGGTGGTGGTCTGCATGCCGGTCGCGCCGACGTTGCTGGTCATGATGATGACGCAGTTCTTGAAGTCGACTTGGCGGCCTTGCGAATCGGTCAGACGACCGTCATCGAGCATCTGCAAGAGCAGGTTGAAGACGTCCGGATGCGCTTTCTCGATCTCGTCGAGGAGCACTACCGAGTACGGACGGCGACGGACCGCTTCGGTCAGTTGTCCGCCTTCTTCATATCCGACGTACCCCGGAGGCGCGCCGACCAGGCGCGAGACCGAGTATTTCTCCATGTACTCCGACATGTCGATGCGGATCATCGACTCTTCGTCGTCGAACAAGAACTCGGCCACGCTGCGCGCGACTTCGGTCTTGCCGACGCCGGTCGGGCCGAGGAACATGAACGATCCGATCGGGCGGCTCGGATTCTTGAGCCCGGCCCGCGAACGACGGATCGCCCGCGTGATCACCGAGATCGCTTCGTCCTGACCGACCACGCGCAGGTGGAGCGACTCTTTCATATTGAGCAGTTTCTCGGTCTCGGCCTGCGCGAGCCGGCTGACCGGGATGCGCGTCCATGACGAGACGATGTGGGCGATATCTTCTTCGGTCACCTGAAGCGGTTTCTCGCCTTGGGCGGCCTTCTTCTCTTGCCACTTTTCGTCGAGACGCGTGCGCTCCGCGCGCAACGTCTCTTCTTTGTCGCGCAGTTCCGAGGCCTTATCGAACTCGGCGGTCTTCACGACGTTCTCGCGCTCGGTCGCCAGGCGACGGAGTTGCGCGTCGAGGTCGCGCAGTTCGGGCGGCTGCAGGGTTGCCTGCAGGCGCACGCGAGACGAACCTTCGTCGATCAGGTCGACCGCCTTGTCCGGCAAGAACCGATCCGTGATGTAGCGATCGCTCAGCTTCGCGGCCGCGACCAACGCTGCGTCGGTGATTTGGACTTTGTGATGCTGCTCGTAGCGCTCGCGCAAGCCCTTGAGGATCTCGACGGTCTCGTCGACCGACGGTTCGCCGACCATCACCGGCTGGAAGCGGCGTTCGAGCGCCGAGTCCTTTTCGATGTGCTTGCGGAACTCGTTGAGGGTGGTCGCGCCGATGCATTGGAGTTCGCCGCGCGCGAGCGCGGGCTTGATGATGTTGCTCGCGTCGATCGCGCCTTCGGCCGCGCCAGCGCCGACGAGCGTGTGGAGTTCGTCGATGAAGAGCACGATCTCGCCCTGGGCGGCGCGGATCTCATCCATCACGCGTTTCATGCGCTCTTCGAACTCGCCGCGATACTTGGTTCCGGCCACCAGGCCTGCGAGATCGAGCGTGATCACGCGCTTGTCGCGCAGTTGATCCGGAATGTCGCCCTTGATGACGCGTTGGGCCAAGCCCTCGGCGATCGCGGTCTTGCCGACGCCGGGTTCGCCGATCAGTGCCGGGTTGTTCTTGGTGCGCCGCGAGAGGATCTGGATGACGCGCTCGATCTCGCTCGCGCGGCCGATGACCGGATCGAGTTTGTTGTCGCGCGCGAGTTGGGTGAGGTCGCG
>JALYSX010000297.1 GCA_030854585.1 Vulcanimicrobiota bacterium | reverse complement strand
GATCAGCATGGTGCGATCGACGATCGCGACCGGCAGGATCTTCTCGAGGTTCTTGCGTTGGCGGGGGCGCAGATCGTTCAGCACCAACACCAGACGTGCATCGTGCTCTTTGACCAAGTCCGCGATCTCGTTCGCCTTACCGCTGCCCACGAGGAGCGCGGGATCGACCGAACTGCGTTTCTGCACTGCCCGCGCGACCACGCGCGCACCGGCGGCGTTGGCAAGCGCCTCGAACTCGTCGAGCTCGGGCTCGATCGGGTGTTTCGGATGGTCCAGATCGACCGCGACGAGGATCGCAGGAATCGTCTCTAGTTCGAGAGCGGTGTCAAACGTTCGATGAGCCAACGCAAACCTTCGTTATAGCGGGGACCGGGGCGCTCGAGCAATGCGGCGTCCGTCAACGTGAATACCCGCTTCGACCGGACCGCACGCAGCGAGCGCCACGGTTCGTGCACGAGGACCGCGTCGAGGCCGACGGCGGGATCGGTGACGATCGCGTCGGGCTGGAGCCGTAGGAGCGCTTCGGCACTGTACTCGCCGTACGCGCCCGGGAGAGTGGTCACGGCGTTCCTTCCGCCGGCCAGTTCGATCAGCGTCGAGAGGTACGAGGTCGGACCAGCCGTGTAGATCGGTCCGGTACCGAGCGCGACGAAGACGCTCGGCGCGCGTTTAAAATGCCGACCTGCGACGAGCCGCACGGTCTCGCCTTTGAGCTTCTTGTCGAGCGCGGCGGCCTGCGCCATGCGGCCGGTCAGGTGACCGAGCGCGGAAATGTTGTCGAAGATGTTCGCGAACGAATCGTCGGCGAGCAGTTCGACCCGGATGCCGGCGCGACGGAGCGGTTCGACCAGGTGGGCCTGCGCCGGAATGGCGACGACCAGGTCGGCGTGGATCGCGACGATCTTCTCGACGTCGACGCTCGAGAAATCGCCGACGATGGCGGCGTTCCTCGCGCATGGAATGTCGCGGGTCGCCGAGGAGACGCCGATCAGCTGGCGTGACCCACCGATGGCACAGAGATCTTCGACCAGCGACGGTACCAGCGCGACGATACGCTGCGGGGCGCCCGTCGAGACGGCTGCGGCCTCCTCAGGGTGACACAGTGCGAGAACTGCGAGGAAAGTAAGGACTGCGGTGGTCGTAAAAGCGCGTGAAGGCACGGGTCCGAGGTTCGGATGGCCAGGAGCCCGCGCCTGCGGTCCCAAACCAGGAGAGTACAATTGAATCACGAGTTTGCGCGCGGGAAGCCGGTCTAACGCCGGCACGGTCGCGCCACTGTAGGCGGGGAGCCGTCCGAAGCCACTATCGACGTGAGAACGACGATGGGAAGGCGAGGACACCAGAAGCTACGATCCGCAAGTCAGGATACCGTCGCAAACTCTTTCTCTAACCATGCCTCGCATGAAGGAAAGGTTTGCATGTCCTCGTTCGCCTTGCGGCGCGCGCTTTTCGCCGCCGCTTTCGTCGCCCTCGCTCCGGCCGCCGGATCGGCGCAGAACGCGACGCCCGCCCCGACTCCCACATCCGCTGTCGCGCCCGAAATCGTGCGCGTCGTCACCAGCGATCGTTCGGCCGAAGCGGCCGGATCAAGTGCGCGCACCACGTTCGTCGTCGGAAAGGCCGAGATGCTCCAGCACGGCTACCGCACCGTGGCCGATGCGATCGCCGATCTTCCCGGAGTGAACCTCGTCCGCTACGGCCCCGGAGGCGGAAACGCGAGCGTCGGCATCCGCGGCAGTTCGTCCGCCCAAGTGCTCGTGCTGGTCGACGGCACGCCCGCAGGCGGAGCGCAGATCCTCGATGTCGACCTGGCGGCGATTCCGACCAGCGGCGTCGAGCGGATCGAAGTCGTCGAAGGTGGCGGCTCCACGCTGTATGGCTCGGGCTCGATCGGCGGCGTGATCAACATCATCACCACGCCGCTATCCGGCACCGTGATCGACGCGCGCACCGGATCGTTCGGGGAGAACGGCCTGCGCGTGCAGATGCCGAACGTCTCGTTCGAACGGGCGGTTGGCAACGAGAACTACCACCTTCCCGACGGTACGTCGCGCGTCAACGCCGACTATGGTCTGACGGTCGGGCGCATCGCGTACGACGCCAAGCTCGGTTCGACGAGCGCGCGTTTCTCAGCGGGCGTGACCGATCGCCATCAAGGCGTACCGGGCGGAACGCCGTTCTTTCTCTCGCCGACCAGCCGTCAAGACGACGTCTCGCGCGACGCGCGTCTGACCTTCGCACAAGCGCACGGCAGCGCCACCACCACGCTCGAACTCGCCGGAACGTCGGTCAATCTCAAATACAGCTGCAACACGCCGGTCGATACGAACTGCCCCGACGCCTACCTCGGACCGGGCACGCCGTCCTATCAACAGCTCCTCAAGGAGTCGCGCGTGCAGGCGAGCCTGCGCGAGACGCTCGAAGGTGCCGCGTCGCGCACGATCCTCGGCCTGGATATTTCGCGCGGCACGACCCGGATCGATAGCGGCACGCCGTTCGACCCCCTCGAGTTCCATTCGTTCGCGCAAAGCGCCGCGTACGTTCAGCAGAACTGGTCGTCCGGGCGCGGCAACGGCGTCTATGCCGGCCTGCGCGGCGAGCGCGATGGTTCCCAAGGCGGCGCCTTCTCGCCCTCGTTCGGCGGCACCCTACGGCTCTCGTCCCAGCTGACCTTGCGTGCCAATGCGGCGACCGCGTTCCGCGCGCCGACCGCGGAAGATCTTTACTACCCCGGCTTCTCTACGCCGACGCTGGTGCCGGAGCGCACGCGCGTCGCCGACCTCACCCTCGAAGATCACGGAGTGCTCGGCGGCGTGAACCTCGGCTGGTTCATCACCACCGGCAACAACCTGATCGTTTTCGATCCGGTCAGCTTCACGCCGCAGAACATCGGGCACGCGGCGATCGCCGGCTTCACGTTCTCGGCCAAGACGCGCGTCGTGCGCGGCACCTATGCCAAGCTCGATCTGACCGATCTCTATCGCGCCGAAAATCTGGATACGCAATCGCGTATCGCCGGACGCGGCCCGGTGCTGCAAGGCACGCTCGAACTCGGCTACCTGGGTTCGCCGGGGACCGCGATCGAGAGCGCGGGCGTCGATGTCCGCAACGCGGGCGATCGCGGCTTCGTCGATCACACCGCACCGCTCTTCGACCAGCCGGTCGCGTATTCACGGATCGATGCGTTTCTGCGCTGGCGCGCCGGATCGCGTTCGCTCGTGACCCTGCGCGCGTACAATCTCGGCAACGAACGGTACGCCGAGATCGGAGGCTATCCGATGCCGGGCCGCACGTTCAGCCTGGAGTTCTCTACCAAGTAATGAACGTCGCGCTCCGCCTCACGGGCCTGCTCGCGGTTGCGCTTCTGGCGCTGACGGCGAGCATGCTCGTGGGTGGATCGTACGTCTCCGTCGGCGACGTTTTCTACGCGCTCGTGCATCCGCACGCGAGTAGCGACGTCGTCACCATCCTTTGGCAGCTTCGTTTACCGCGCGTCTGCATCGCCGCCGTGGTCGGCGCAGAACTCGCGATCGCTGGCGCGCTCTTGCAGGGGCTGCTCCGCAATCCGTTGGTCGATTCCTATCTGACCGGCGTCAGCCCCGGCGCCGCCGCCGCCATCGCGCTCTCGGTCGTCGCC
>JALYSX010000286.1 GCA_030854585.1 Vulcanimicrobiota bacterium | reverse complement strand
CGATGCAAGCCGACCAACGGCTCCAACCGCTCGCGGACCGTCAGAGGCATCACCCGCACGCCAGCTTCGTCGATCTCGAACCGCACTTCGGTCCCCGGGCCGACGTGGAGAAACGCGCTGACGCCGGCGGGGAGCGTCAGCTGGTTCTTACTCGAAATCCGCGCGCGAAACTCTTTACCTTTCATTCCTTACTATTTTATCCTTACCGAACTGGAGCCGTCAAGCAGCCGCGTCGAGGGCAAGCGGGCCCCGGTGAGGGTCTCGGCCAATAGGTCGGGCGCCATGTCCACCATATCGAAGGCGGCCAAGTTCGCGGAGCGCACGTCGCGCCTACGGGCGAGCACGATCCGCGAAATGCTCAAGGTCACCCAACAACCCGACATCATCTCGTTCGGCGGCGGTTTGCCCGCGGCCGAACTCTTTCCGATCGATGCGATCGCCGAGTGCACGCGCGAGGTGATGGACGAGTACGGCGCGCAGGCGTTGCAGTACAGCGTCACGGAGGGGATCCCCGAGATGCGCGAGTGGGTCGCGCGCCGCTTGACGATGCGCTTCAACCGCAGCATCGACGCAGACGCCGTCGTGATGGTGAACGGTTCGCAACAAGGGCTCGATCTGATCGGCAAGATCTATCTCGATCCGGGCGATCACGTGGTCCTCGAACATCCATCGTACCTCGGCGCGATCCAGGCCTTCGACGCCTATCAGGCGCGCTATCTCACGGTCGAGACCGACGAAGACGGGATGGTGCCGGCATCGCTCGAGCGCGTCCTCGAAGCGGCCGATCCGCTACCGAAGTTCGTCTACCTGATCCCCAACTTCCAGAACCCGACCGGGCGGACGCTCGCGTTGCAACGACGCGAAGAGATCGTGCGCATCTGCGAACGCTTCGACGTCGCGCTCGTCGAGGACGATCCGTACGGCGAACTCCGCTTCGAGGGGGAGCATCTCCCCGCGCTGACCTCGTACGCGTCGAGCGCGACGATCATCTATCTCGGCACCGGCAGCAAGGTGATGGCCCCCGGCCTGCGGGTCGCGTGGGTCGTGTGCGGCGATCCGGACGTGCGCGAGAAGCTGGTCCTGGCCAAGCAGGGCGCGGATCTGCACAGCGGCTCGCTCTCGCAGTATCTTTTCCATCGGTTCGTCTCGCGGACCGCGCAGTTCGCGGCCCATCTGAACGAGATCGTCGCCACCTATCGGCGCCGGCGTGACGTGATGCTCGAAGCGCTGACCGAGTTCATGCCGGATATCGTCTCGTTCAACCGCCCGGCCGGCGGCATGTTCCTGTGGGCGACCGTCACGGGTGTCGATACCGACGAGTTGCTGAAGGTGTGCGCCGAGGAGAAGGTCGTCTTCGTCCCCGGGGTCAGCTTCTACCCGACCCGGGACGTCCACGACGGCATGCGCCTGAACTTCTCGAACTCGTCGGAAGAAAAAACCCGGGTCGGCATCGAACGCCTGGCCCACGCACTCAAAACCTACGCACGCCTCGTATAGGAGCTCGTTCCGTGGCAATCGTTACCGGCATTTTCCCATCCTGCGACCCGACCGCGATCCAAGCGGCGCTGACGACCGCGGGCGTCGACGCGAGCAAGGTCAAGGTCGTCACCAAGAGCGAGCCCTCGGAAGATCACGAGGAGTCGATCATGGACTTCATCTACGTCGCGCAAGCCCAGGAGAGCAACAGCTTTTCGGACGACATGACGCACGGCACCAATCTGGTCGCCGATTCGGGCGGCACGACCGTTCCCGGCATGCACGCCCGTCTTCAGGATCTGCGCGCGTTCGGCACGCACGGCACCGTCTACAACTATCTCGGCACCACGGACATCCCGACCGACGTCGCCGGCAACTATAACGACGCGGTCGATGAGGGTCGCTGCGTCGCGATCTACGCCATGGCCGACGGAGACAGTGGCGAAGCAATCGCGACATCGTTCCGCAACGCCGGATTCAAGAACGTCAGGACGTTCTAGGTGCGCCTTAGAACAGCGGCGTCAATCGGAGCGGGCCGTGCGATGCGGTCACCAGATCGTCGCTGACAATACCCTGGACGTATGCCGCGATCGCGGCCGGAATCGTCAGCGTGGTAACGTTGGCGAACCGCGTGCCGCGGCCGGCCTGCATGTAGTCGTGCAACGAGGTCCCGAAGTAGCGGGCCACCGTCGAAGCCGGAGCTTCGGCTTCGACCAGCATCGCGTTCGAGTACTGTTGCGTGATCGAGAATCCGGCCTCGCGTAGCCGGCTGACGAC
>JALYSX010000282.1 GCA_030854585.1 Vulcanimicrobiota bacterium | reverse complement strand
GACCATTCACCGTGCGACGCATGCGCTGCAAATGTCGACGGATGCAGCAAGAAGGCCGGCGCGGTCACACCGCGAGGTTCAGCTTCGACTGTGGGGCGCCTCCGTCTATCGAACGTATATTCGATTGCAAGGGGTCGGCTCGAGAACGCGAAGCAGGGGGCATGGCAATGCAGATTCCCGCCCATGCGAACCGCTCGATGGTAGCGATCCCGACGCAGACCCTGCTCGGCCACGTGCTCTGGATCACGGCGCTCGGTATGGCGATCACCGGCCTTGCCGCCTACTTCCTTCAGAATATCCCGTTCGGCGCCGGGATGATCGCGATGCTGGTCGGCTTCGGCGTGCTTCTGCTGATCCACATGACGCGGAACAACGAGACGCTCTCACTGCTCCTCTTCTACATCTTCGCGTTCCTCGAGGGCGTCGGCATCGCGCCGGTGATCGGGAACTACGTCCGGACGATCGGCCCCGACGTCGTCTACCAGGCGGCGGTCACGACCGGTTTCGGAATGGCCGTCCTCGGCGGCATCGTCTATCTGACGGGCCTCGACTTGCGGCGTTTCCAAGGCTGGATCTTCGGTGCGTTGATCGTGTTGGTGCTGGCGGGCCTGGCTTCGCTGTTCTTCCACTTCATCTCGCCGACGGCGTATTCGTGGCTCACGCTCCTGGTCTTCACCGGGCTAACGCTCGTCGACTTCGCTCGGATCAAGGCCGGCGGCGATGGGCTGACCCCCGTACAAATGGCGGTGCAAATCTATCTGGATGCGCTTAACATCTTCTTAGCGCTCCTACAGCTCTTCGGCGGCCGTCGACGGGACTAACACCTATACATGTGCGGAATAACGGGAATCTTTGCTCCGGGTCGCGATGCGGCGCGCCTCGCGTATTTCGCGCTCTACGCGCTCCAACATCGCGGCCAGGAGTCGGCTGGCATCGCGGCCGCCGACGGCGGGACGCTCCGTTCGCATAAGAAGATGGGCCTGCTCGGAGCGATCTTCGACGAAGACGTTCTGAGCGAACTCTCGGGCCACATCGCGGTCGGCCACACCCGCTACTCGACGACCGGCTCGTCCGCCGTCGTCAATGCCCAGCCATTGCTGGAAGATACGACGATCGGTGAGTTCGCGTTCGCGCACAACGGCAACCTGACGAACACCGACGAACTCCGCGACGCGCTCCCGCCGACCGCCGTGTTGCTGGCAAGCTCCGACACCGAAGTGCTCGGCAAGTCGTTGGTGGTGGCCGAGGGTTCCATGATGGACCGGATCGCAAGCGTGATCGCGACCGCCCGCGGCGCGTATTCGATCGTGCTCTGCACCGATACGGAACTCTATGCGTTCCGGGATCCGTGGGGCGTGCGCCCGCTCTGCCTCGGGCGTTTCGCCGACGGCGGTTACGTGGTCGCTTCGGAGTCGTGCGCACTGCTGACGGTCGGGGCCGAGTACGTGCGCGAGATCGAAGCGGGCGAGGTGTTGCGCATCTCGGCGGACGGCCTCGAATCGCGGATCGTCCACGTCGAAGGCGAACGCGCCGCACTCTGCATGTTCGAATACATCTACTTCGCGCGTCCGGACTCGACGCTCTCGGGACGCTCCATCTATATGGCGCGCTACGAGATGGGCCGGGCGCTCGCGCGCGAGCATCCGGTCGAAGCGGACGTCGTGATGGCGGTCCCGGACTCGGCCGTGCCGGGCGGGATCGGGTACTCGGCCGAGAGCGATCTGCCGTACGTCGAGGGTCTGATCAAGAACCGGTACATCGGGCGGACGTTCATCAGTCCCGATCAGAAGATGCGCAGTCGTGGCGTGCAGTTGAAGTTCAATCCGGTCGTCGAGAATCTGCGCGGTCAGCGGGTGGTCGTGGTCGACGACTCGATCGTTCGCGGAACGACCACGCCGCGGATCGTGCGCCTGCTCCGCGACGCGGGCGCGACCGAGGTGCATCTGCGCATCACCTCGCCGCCGATCGTGCATCCGTGCTATCTGGGCGTGGATATGGCCAGCTACGACGAGTTGATCGCGGCCAACTATACCGTCGAGGAGATCCGGGAGAAGACCGGGGCCGACTCGCTCGGGTACCTGAGCCTGGACGGGCTGGTCGCCTCGACCGGTCGGAAACGGGCGGATATGTGTCTGGGCTGCCTGACCGGCACCTACCCGAACGCGCCCGTCACCCACGTCTCGCGGGCCTCGGCATAATTCGAACGTTACGGCCTCTTAACAGAGGGGGGCGAACGATTGCGGGGTCCTGAGGGGAAAATGCTGTATAGTTCGGACTGAG
>JALYSX010000279.1 GCA_030854585.1 Vulcanimicrobiota bacterium | reverse complement strand
CGTCGGGCATCATCACGCCCGCCTGGTTCCGCATGAAGGCCACGGCGAAGAGGGGCTCGAGGCCCGACGAGCAGCCGGCGATGATCGAGATCGTGCCGGTGGGGGCCACGGTCGTGACGTTGCAGTTGCGAAGGAGCATCATCGGACGGATGCGCTGGCCCTGCTCGTCGCGGGCGCAGGTGTCGTCCGGACCCCAGATGCTCCGCGCCCACTCGGGGAAGGGTCCACGCTCGGCGGCGAGACGGCTCGACTCGCGCTTGCCTTCGACGTCCAGATACTCCATCACCCGCTTGCCGAAGGCGACGCCCTCGTCGGTGTCGTAGGCGATGCCCAGGCGAATGAGGGCGTCGGCAAAGCCCATCACGCCCAGGCCGATGCGACGGATGCGCTTCGAGAGATCGGTGATCTCGGGGAGCGGATACCGGTTGACGTCGATGATGTTGTCGAGGAAGTGGGTGCTCGCGTGGATGTCGCGACCGAACGCTTCCCAGTCCATCGCACCGTCCTTCACATAGAGCCCGACGTTGATGCTGCCGAGGTTGCAGACGTCGTACGGCAGCAGCGGCTGCTCGCCGCACGGGTTGGTCGCCTCGTAGGCGCCCAGGTGCGGCACGGGGTTGTAGCGGTTGGCCTCGTCGACAAAGAAGACGCCCGGCTCGCCGGTGCGCCTGGCGCCGAGGATCATCTTGTCCCAGATCGTGCGGGCATCCATCTGGCCGACGACGGTCTTCGACGACGGGTCGATGAGATCGTAGCTGCTGCCCGCCTTCACGGCCTCCATGAACTTCCGCGTGATCGCCACGCTGATGTTGAAGTTCGTGACCTGGGTGAGGTCTTCCTTGCAGGCGATGAAATCGAGGATGTCCGGGTGATCGACGCGGAGAATGCCCATGTTCGCGCCGCGCCGGGTGCCTCCCTGCTTGACCGCGTCCGTCGAGGCATCGTAGAGCTTCATGAAGGAGATCGGACCCGACGCGACGCCGGTCGTCGATCGAACCATCGATCCCTTCCCGCGCAGGCGCGAGAAGGAGAAGCCCGTTCCGCCGCCGCTCTGATGGATGAGCGCCATCGCGCTCAGAGTGTCGTAGATGCCGTTCTTGCCATTGGCCAGCGCGTCCTCGACGGGCAGCACGAAGCAGGCGCTGAGCTGGCCGAGGGGACGCCCGGCGTTCATGAGCGTGGGCGAGTTGGGCTCGAAGCGGCGCTGGGTCATCAGCGCGTAGAACTCCTGTGCCAGCTCCGTGACCGCGCTATCGCTCGCCCCGTATCGTCTGTCCGCGTCGGCGACGACGGTCGCGACGCGCCAGAAGAGTTCCTCGGGCTGCTCCACGGGCTTGCCCTGCGCGTTCTTGACCAGGTAGCGCTTTTCCAGCACGGTGCGCGCGTTGGTCGAGAGCGTGACGGGGCCCGCGGGCGGGTTCACGGGAAGGGTCATGGGGACAGTACTCCTCTACGTGGTGCGTGTATGGCTTGGCTACGACAGGCGGGATACGTCGGTGTAGCGCGCGAATGTGGTGCGGCGAACGCTCGGCAGGTGCTGTCGAGAAACGACAGGTTCAGTCTCGATCGACAGAGGTGCGGGCGGGCATCTTACGGGGGTTCGTGTTTCCACGCCAGTAGTAAGGTAACCTGCCGCAGAGCAACGATTTACGAAATCAGGATCACGAAGCTGCATGCAGGCGACCGCTTGCGTTGATAACCCGTTCATAGGGCGGTGACGTCGGAACTTGTCTGCAAACACGTGGCCATCGCGCCATGGCTCAACTCGTCGACACCGCGCGGTATGACGCGCGCCGCTGGAGCTCGACATAGGCGCTCACCGTCCTCCGGATGCGCTCGCGCTCGGCATCAGTCGTGTCGCGCACGCGCTTCGCCGGCACGCCGAGCACGAGTGAGTTCGGGGGGATCCGCATGCCCTCGGGACACACCGCCCCGGCGCCAACTATCGATCCCGTGCCGACGTGGGTGCCGTTCAGCAGGATGGCGCCCATGCCGATCAGGCA
>JALYSX010000266.1 GCA_030854585.1 Vulcanimicrobiota bacterium | reverse complement strand
AGCTTCCGGCGGGGCGCCGCTCAGCGACCTGGCTTGGCCTGAACGGACGATTCTTGCGGTCGGGCACGAGCGCCACGGCCTTGGCCGCTGGGCAAGCCTCTGCGCGAGCGTGGCGGGAATCCCGATGACGCCGGACGCCGAGTCCCTGAATGCCGCGGTCGCCGGAGGCATAGCCTTGTATGAGGCGTTCACCAGAGGCCCATCGAGGCGACCCTGAGTGGCCTCCTCAGGATGACCGGCTAGTGGTCTCGGGATGCCGCTGCGGTTCCCCTCGGTCCGGCACAGCGGTTCCCCTCACGACGCCTCGTCGTCCCTTCGTCAAGCGGCCTCCGCTCGCTTGGTTTCGAGGGAAAACCCTTTATTGGCGGGCTGTCAAGAGAGTCCCAGAGCTTCGAAAAGTCAAGACTACCCGTCGAAAAAGTCGCATGGTATACTCACGGCATTCCGCGGGAAGAACCCCCGGAACCTTGCCACGAAGGGAGACCTCGCGCCACCATGGCAACCCACGAACTATTCTGGAACCTCTTCGCACTCTCGGGCTCCGTCACCGCATATCTGGCCTACCGCCAGTCGAACCCCTCTCGAAGCTCGACTTGAACGGCAACCGACTAAAACAGTAAAATACGAGAAGCGTCCGGAATGAAGTCCCGGGCGCTTTTTCTATGCGCCGTTCCGAAATTAACGATGAGTGAAATAGCAGCTAAACTCGCAGATCTGCAGAGCCGCTTCGCCGCCGCCGTGGCCGACGCCAAAGACGAGCGCGCGCTCGATGCGGTCCGCGTCGACTTCCTCGGTCGCAGCGGGGTCGTCACCTTGCTCCGTCGCGGCATCGGCCAACTGCCCGCCGACGAGCGTCCGAACGCGGGCAAAGAGATCAACGACGTGGTCGAACAGCTCGAAGCGCAGTTGCTCGACGCGCAGAGCGCGATCCAGTCGCGCGGATTCGATGCCGAGCTCGCGCGGTCGATCGACGTCACCTTTCCGGCGCCGGAGCCGCGGGTCGGCACGATCCATCCGATCCGTCGCACCATCGACGACGTCTGCGCGTTCTTCGAACGGCAGGGCTTTGCGGTCGTGCTCGGACCCGAGGTCGAACCGGATACCTACAACTTCGACGCGCTCAACATCCCCGCGGACCATCCGGCGCGCGAAGGCTTCGATTCGTTCTGGATCACCGATACGCTGTTGCTCCGCCCGCACACTTCGCCGATGCAGATCCGCACCATGCAACAGCATCAGCCACCGGTCGCCATCGTCGCTCCGGGCCGTTGCTATCGCCGCGACGCGGTCGATGCCCGCCATCTCTTCCAGTTCAACCAGATCGAAGGCTTGCTGGTCGCGGAGGGCATCCACTTCGGACATCTCAAGGGCGCGCTCACCGGAATGTGCCGAGAGCTGTTCGGCGAGCATCAGCAAGTGCGCTTCCGCCCGTCGTACTTCCCGTTCACGGAGCCGAGCGCCGAGGTGGATACGACCTGTCCGAAATGCCGCGGCAAGAGCGATACGTGCAACATGTGCGGCGGCTCCGGCTGGATCGAACTGGGCGGCGCCGGCATGGTCCATCCGAACGTGTTGCGCAACGTCGGGTACGATCCCGACGTCGTCTCCGGCTGGGCGTTCGGTTTCGGCATAGAACGGCTCGCGTTGACGCGCTACGAGATCGACGATATCCGCCGGTTCGTCGAGAGCGATCCCGACTTCCTCACGCAACTACACTAAAGAACGACGGTAGAAACGAAACGATGCGCGTCCCGATTGCCTGGCTGCGAGACTACGTCGACCTCCCCGAGAACGCGCAAGCGATCGCAGATCGCCTGGCCATGCTCGGCTTTCCGGTCGACGCGATCGAGGCGCGCCCGCTCATCACCGGCGTGATCGCCGGCACGATCGTCGAACTCCAGAAGCACCCGAATGCGGATCGTCTCCAGGTCGGCAAAGTCGACGTCGGTGCCGACGCACCGCTGACCATCGCGACCGCCGCCACAAACGTCGCGGTCGGCCAGCGGATCGCGGTCGCGACGATCGGCGCGCAACTGCCACTCCTGCGGATCGAACGCCGCAAGATGCGCGGCGTCGAGTCCGAGGGCATGATGTGCTCGGCGGATGAGTTGGCGCTGCCCGCCGAGTGGTTCGAGGATGGTATTCTCCAACTCGACGCGGACGTCGCGCCCGGAACCGACATCGTCAAGCACTTCCGCCTCGCCGATGCCGTCCTCGACGTCGACGTCACCAGCAATCGCCCCGACGCGCTCTCGATGGTCGGGCTCGCGCGCGAACTCGCCGCTGCGACCGGTGCCGCTTTGCGCGCGCCGTCCGACGTGAATCCCGGCAACGCCGCCGCTCCGGCCGGCAGTGCGCCGGTCGTCACGCTCGAGTCGCCCGACTGTCTGCGCTTCGTCGCCCAGCGCTTCGAGAACGTCCGGGTCGACGTCGCCCCGACGTGGATCCGCGTCCGCCTCGCGCTGGCCGGCCAACGCCCGATCAACAACCTGGTCGACATCTCGAACTTCGCGATGCTCGAGACCGGTCAGCCGCTCCATTTCTATGACGACGCGCGCATCACCAACCATCACCTGATCGTGCGCGACGCGCGCGAAGGCGAGAAGATGACGACGCTCGACGACGTCGAGCACGTGCTCTCGCCACTGGTGCTGGTCGTCGCCGACGAAGCCCAGGCGCAGTGCCTGGCCGGCCTCAAGGGCGGCAAAGCCTCCGAAGTGGGTGCTACTACCACCGCGATCGTGCTCGAGGCCGCGAATTTCGCGGGCGCACGGGTCCGCCGCGCGAGCGTCAAACTCGGGTTCCGGACCGACGCATCCTCACGCCACGAGAAATCGCTCGCGCCGGCGCTGACCGACATCGGCGCCGCCCGCGCCGCCCAGTTGCTGGTCGCGATCGGCGCGACCGCGTACGCGCCCCATCCCTTCGGCGAACCGCTAGCGGCGGCCACGCCGATCAGCTTCCCAGTCCGCGACGTCAAGCGTCTGCTCGGCTTCGAACTGCCGAACGAGACGATCGCGACGCATCTGCGCGCGCTCGGCTGCTCGGTCGCGATCCTCGACGCCGGGCATCTCGACGTGACGCCTCCGGCGTGGCGCCGCGACATCGCTATCGGCGCCGATATCGTCGAAGAGATCGCGCGTATGGCCGGCTACGACAACGTGGTCGCCTCGATGCCGGCCGTCTTCCCGCACGATATCTCGAGCCGCCCCTATCGTCTCGAGCGCAAACTCGCCTACTCGCTGGCCGCGCTCGGCTATAACGAGATCGCGAGCTACGCCCTGCACGGCCCGGGGTTGTTCGCCAAGACGCGACGCGCGGGATTGACGCCGAGCCACCCGTCCGTCGAGATCCGGAATCCGCTCTCCGAGGATCAGCGCTATCTGCGCTACGCCCTTGGGCCAGGCTTGATCGAGTACTTCGCGCGCGTCGGTAGGCTGGTTCGCGTCTTCGAGATCGGCCATGCGTTCACCACGGTCGAAGGCCTGGTCGAAGAAGCGGCGTTGCTCTCGTTCGGCTTCGCCGCGGAGCCGAAGGAAGGGCCGGAAGGCACCGACAGTTCGTTCCTACGGCTCAAGGGCGACGCGATCGCGCTGATCCGCATGGTCACCGGTCGTTTTCCCGAGACGACCCGAGACGTGCGTAATGCGATGCATCCGGGCAAGACCGCCGTCCTGATGCTCGACGGGCGCGAGGTCGCGGCGCTCGGCCAGATCGATCCGCGGATCGGGCCGGCCTTCGGCACCGATGCTCCGATCTACGTCTGCAACATGTATCTCGACGCGCTGCCGGACTATCGGACGCCGCGCTATGCGGCGCCCTCGAAGTTCCCCTCCACGTATCGCGATCTCGCACTCGTCGTCGCGCTCGACGTCGAAGCCGACGCGGTGCAGACCACGGTCGCAAAGGCGGTCGGCGATCTCTGTACGGGCGTGCGCGTCTTCGACGAGTACCGCGGCAGACAGGTCGGCGAGGGCATGAAAAGCCTCGCCGTGCGCATCACGCTTCAGCATCGCGACGCGACCATTACCGACGCCGAAGCCGATGCCGCAATCACGCGCGCGCTCGAGGCGCTACGCGAACGCCTCGACGCGGTGATCCGCACCTGATGCAGTTCGCCTGGCCGGACCTGGTGATCGGTGCGATCGCGCTCATCGCCGGCATCAAAGGCTTTCGACGCGGGTTCGTCAAGGAACTCGGCGGTGCGGTCGCGCTCTTCTTCTCGATCGTGACGCCATGGTTCTACAACGGCGCGTTAGATGGGTTCATCGCCGGCATCACGCATCTCGGCCCCGGCTCCGCCCACGTGATCGGCATGTGCCTGACCGGTTTGATCACCTACGCGGTGCTGATCGCGATCTCGATGGTGCTCGACAAGATCGCGCGGTTGCCCATCCTCGGTATCTTCAATGCGGTTGCGGGCGCCGCGATCGGACTCGCAAAGGCCGCGATCTTCTGCTGGCTGGTGCTCTACGTCGCGCTCTTCTTCCCGCTCTCGCCGGACATCCGCACGGATCTGCACAGGTCGTCGCTTGCCGCCGTCGTCACGCAATGGGACCCGACCATCGACGGCATGCTCTACTCGACGCTACCGTGGTTCGCGAAACCGGTCGCGGAACCGTTCTTCAAACGGCACCGCGTCTAACCGTCGCTAGGCCGGAACGCCCGCCTTGCCGATCAGCTCGCGGAGCGCAGCTTGTACGCCGGCGCCGAGATGGACCGGGGCGTCGGCCTCGAGCAGGGCGATCTCGATCGCGCCGATCGCGCCGAGGATGTCGGTCTCCGAGATCGCGCCCATCGTGCCCATGCGCACGATCTTGCCCGCAAGTTCCGCCTGACCGCCCGAAAGGACCACGCCGCGATCGACGCGCAACGCCTCGAGCAGCTTGCCCGGATCGACGCCCGCCGGCGGCAAGGCCGCAACGACGGTGACCGAATGTGCGCCGGCATGCGAGAAGATTTCGAAGCCGAGCGCTTCGAACGCGGCCCGGATCGCGCGCGCGTAGAGCGCATGCCGTTCGACGACCGCATCTGCGCCCGTGGCTTCGTAGAGATCGAGGGCGGCGTCGAGCGCGTAGACGATCGAGATCGGCGGCGTCCACGGCGTCTGCCCGATCTTGGAGAACTCGAGCGCCTTCTTGAGGTCGAAGTAGTAGCGCGAGCATTTCGAAGATTCAAGTCGTGCGACGGCTCGCTCGCCAAGCGCGACCATCGCCATCCCGGGCGGTGCGGCGAGCGCCTTCTGCGCCGCCGTCACGACGACGTCGTAGCCCCACTCGTCCATCTTGAAGTGGATCGCGCCGAAACCGCTGACCGAGTCGACCACCGAGATCGCACCGTGGTCGCGTAGCGCCTGCGCATAGCGGGACATGTCGTTCTGCACGCCGGTCGAGGTCTCGTTATGGGTGAGCAGGACGCCGGTGATCTTCTTCTCCGTATCCGCCTTCAGGCGCGCGGCGAACGCGCCTGGGTCGAGCGCGGCGCCGGCCGGCGTCTCGAGCACCTCAACCGTACAACCGTAGGTGCGCGCGATCTCCGAAAAGCGCTTCCCGAAGACGCCGATCGGACAAGCGAGGAGCACGTCGCCGGGCGAGAACATGCTCGTGACCGCAGCTTCCATGCCGCCTGTCCCTGAGGAGCCGAGCAGCACGACCGGACCGCTCGTCCCGAAGATCGGCTTTAGCCGGTCCGCGACGCGCGTCAGGCGCTTGGCGAAATCCGGGCCGCGGTGATTTTCAAGCGGTCGCGCCATCGCGGCGAGGACCGGTTGGGCAACGGCAACGGGGCCGGGCAAAAAGAGCAAGGTCTTCCTCATCGTCGCAAAGATATTCGGCGCTCGCGCGGCGTACCTTCCGGCATCGTGCCTCTTCGTCTTACCGAACGCTCCGCGTGTGCGGGGTGCGCGAGCAAACTCGGTGCGGCGCAGCTGGCCGCCATTCTGGCGCGCGTGCCGATGCCGAAGCACGGTCGCGTGCTGGTCGGCGCGACCACCGGCGACGACGCCGGCGTCGTGAAGCTCCGCGACGATCTGGCTATCGTGCAGACGGTCGATTTTTTCACGCCGATCGTCGACGACCCGTTCGAGTATGGCCGGATCGCCGCGACCAACGCGATCTCCGACGTCTACGCGATGGGCGGCACGCCCATCTCGGCGCTCAACATCTGCGCGTTTCCGGAAGACCTAGACGACGACGTCATCGTCGAGATCCTGCGCGGCGGCGCCGACGTTGCCACGAGGGCCGGCGTCGCGATCGTCGGCGGCCATACGATCAAATCGGACGAGCCGAAGTACGGCATGGCGGTTACCGGCACGATCCATCCGGATCGGATCGTCACGAACGCAGGCGCGCGCGTCGGCGACGTACTCGTGCTCACCAAGCCGCTCGGCACCGGCATCCTCACGACGGCACACAAGCGCGGCGCGATCGACGATGCCGGATTGCGAGAGGCGATCGCTTCGATGACGACGCTCAACGACGTCGCCGCGCAAGCCATGCTCGCGGCCGGCGCGCACGCGGCGACCGACGTCACCGGCTTCGGCCTTCTCGGGCACGCGGGCGAAGTCGCGCATGCGTCCGCCGTGCGCTTGGTGATCAACGCGAGTGCGGTGCCATTGTTCGACTGCGTGCTCGAGCTGATCGACGCCGACTGTATCCCCGGCGGGACGCGTACGAATCGCGCTACCCATGCCGGCTTCACGACGTTCGAGCCTGATGTTCCCGAGGCGCTGCGGGTCGCGCTCTCGGATGCGCAGACGTCGGGCGGCTTGCTCGTCGTACTTCCCGCCGGATCGGAGACGGATTTCGGTACGGTCGTCGGCCGCGTCGAGGCCGGCGCGGGCATTCGCGTCGAGTACGGCGAAGGCGTCCGCAGATGATTCGGATCGCGCACGATCTCGACCGTCTGCCGGCCCCAACATCGGCATCCGACGGCGATCGTATTCTGCAATGGCTCTCCGAGGCGACCGCCCAAGGTTCGGCGTTAGCTCCGCCCGCGGCATTCGACGCCGGGCAACCCTACACGCGTACGCTCTTGCACAAGAACGCGAACTTCGAACTGCTCGCCCTGCACTGGCAAACCGGCACGCTGACCAGTCTGCACGATCACGGCGGCAAACACTGCTGGTTCGCCGTCGTCGCCGGCAACATGACGGTCGAGAACTATCGCCGGGTCGACGACAGTACGACCGCCGGCTACGCACGCGTCTCTCGCCTAGGCGAGATGCTGCTCGACCCCGGCGCGATCGACTACCGCGCCGACGATGCCGACGTCCACCGCTGTATCGCGGTGGCGAAGACGACGACCCTTCATCTCTATGCAACCCCGCTCGGCATCTATCACGTCTTCGACGAGCAACGCAACACGATCGCCGAGACCGCGAGCAACTACGACGCCATCATCGCGGTGTAGGCAGCCCTATGGGCGACCGCGTTCGTGGTGTCGTGTCCCTCGACAAAAAGAGCGCCGTAAGGCGCTCTCTCCATTTCCGCTCGAACCGAATCGGCTAGCGCGACCGCCTAGGCGTCGTCGCCGTAGTCGTCACCCGCGGCCGTTTTGCCGCGCCGTTCCGACGGATCGGGACCACGTTCGAGGGGCGGATGTTCTCGCCGAGTTCGACCGGGGAGATGACGCGCTTGCCGAGGGCGTTTTGGAAGACCTGCGAGAGCTCTTCGACCGGGACGAAGGTCATGGTGTCGCGGACTTCCTTCGGGATGTCGTCGAGGTCCATCTCGTTGCGCTTCGGGTAGAGGATCTTCGAGATGCCCGCGCGCTTTGCGCCGAGGACTTTCTCTTTGAGCCCGCCGATCGGCAGCACTTGGCCGGTCAGCGTGATCTCGCCCGTCATCGCGAGATGCGGATCGACCTTGAGACCGGTCAGCATCGAAGTGATCGAGGTCGCCATCGAGATACCCGCGGATGGACCGTCCTTCGGCGTCGCCCCGGCCGGCACGTGGATGTGCAGGTCGTGCTTCGCGAAATAGTCGTCCGCCAAACCGAGTTCGGCCGAACGCGAGCGGAGGAACGAGACCGCGGCCTGCGCGCTCTCCTTCATCACGTCGCCGAGTTGACCGGTGAGCACGAGCTTGCCCGTGCCCGGCATCGCCTGCGTCTCGATGAAGAGGATGTCGCCACCGACCGGCGTCCACGCCATGCCGGTTGCCACGCCGACCGTCGCGACCCGTTTGCGGACTTCGTTGAAGAAGCGCGCTTTGGAAAGGTACTCTGCCACGTTCTCGGGCTTGATCCGCGCTTTGAAGCGCGGCTGCTCGACGATCTTGCGCGCGACCTTTCGGAAGATCTTGCCGATCTCGCGCTCGAGGTTACGCACGCCCGCTTCGCGAGTGTAGTCGCCGATGATCGTCTTGAGCGCTGCATCGCTGACCTGGACCTGCGTCTCTTTGAGGCCGTTGGCGGTACGCTGCTTCTTGAGCAGATAGCGCTTGGCGATCTGGAGCTTCTCGAGTTCGGTGTAGCCGGCGAGTTGGATGATCTCCATGCGATCGCGCAGCGGCGGCGAGATCGTATCGAGCGAGTTGGCCGTGCAGACGAACATCACTTGCGAGAGGTCGAACGGTAGATCGATGTAGTGATCGCGGAACGAGTTGTTCTGCTCGGGGTCGAGCAGTTCGAGCAGCGCCGACTGCGGATCGCCGCGGAAATCCGCGCCGACCTTGTCGATCTCGTCGATCATCATGACCGGGTTCTTGGTCCCCGCATCGCGCAGCGCGCGGATGAACGTGCCCGGCATCGCGCCGATATAGGTGCGGCGATGGCCGCGGATCTCGGCTTCGTCGCGGACTCCGCCGACCGAGACGCGCACGAACTTGCGGCCCATGGCGCGAGCGATCGACTGCCCGAGCGAGGTCTTGCCGACGCCCGGAGGTCCGACGAAACACAGGATCGGGCCGGTCAACTTCTTCTTGAGCTTGCCGACGGCCAGATACTCGATGATGCGATCTTTGATCTTCTCGAGATCGTAGTGGTCCTCGTCGAGGATCACGCGTGCTTTCTTGATGTCGATGTGATCGACGGTCTCTTCGCTCCACGGCAACTGCACGAGCCAATCCAGGTACGTGCGGATGACGCTGTACTCGGGGCTCGCCTGCGGCACTTTCGTGAGGCGGTCGAGCTCGCGATCGGCGGCCTTCTTCACCTCTTCGGGCATCTTGGCTTCGTCGATCTTGACGCGCAGTTCGTTCGTCTCCGCGAGTTGCGGATCGACTTCGCCGAGTTCTTCTTGGATCGCGCGGAGCTGTTGGCGAAGATAGAACTCGCGCTGGTTCTTCTCCATCTCACGCTGGATGTCGCCCTGGATCTTATGTCCGAGTTCGACGACTTCCAGCTCTTTGGTCAGGGCGAGGGTGAGTTTGCGCATCCGCTTGGCGGTGTTGCGCTCCTCGAGGATCGCCTGACGTTCTGCCGTTTCGAGACGCATCGTGGATGCGACGAAGTACGTGAGCATGTTGGGGTCCGCGATATTTTGGACTTCCATCTCCATCTCACGCGGTGCCTGGGGCAAGTACGAGAGCAGCTTTTGGAAAAGGCTCCCGAGGTTGCGCATCATGGCGGTGAGTTCTTCGTTCGGCTTCGTCACGTCCGGGAGTTCCGTATAGGCCGCGACCATGTACGGTTCTTCCTGGACGAACTTGTCGATCTTGAAGACGCCTTGACCCGCAACGATACACCGGAGCGTACCGTCGGGGACTTTGAGCATCTTCTGGATGACCCCGATCGTGCCGACGCGTTGGACGTCGTCCGGTCCGGGATTCTCGATCTCTTTATCGCGCAGGACGGTCAAGCCGATCGGCTTGCCCTCACGCAGCGCTTCTTCCACCAACTGGATGCCGGGCTTCTTCACGACTGCGAGCGGAATGACGGTGTTGGGGAACAGCACCGCTTCCTGCAGTGGCAGAATCCCGATCAGGTCAGGGACTTTGGCGGCGCGAGCGACGCGCTTGGTACGAGCGGCCATCGGTTAAACGAGCGTCCTTTTTACGATCATGGCAATAGCGGTGCGGCCGGTCGGGATGTATTGGGTCTCCGACGTCGGCAACGCGATGACGAGGATTCCGTCGGCATATTCTGCGACGACCTTCTCGAAACGCACGGCTACCGGGAGATGGATCTCTTTCCCGAACAAGCCGTAGGCGATCTCTTTCTGCACCAGCGAGCCGATGCGCGAACGCGTTTCGTCTTGCCGGTCGCCTGAGATCATCAGGCTCCGTTCGCGCACTTCGACGCGCACGCTGTCCGGGTCGGCTCCCGCGAGCTCGACCTTTACGA
>JALYSX010000251.1 GCA_030854585.1 Vulcanimicrobiota bacterium | reverse complement strand
GTAGAGGACGGCCGGCAATTTGCCTTCGGCGCGCAAACGACGGGCCGAGGTCGAATCGGCGTGTCCGAGGCGCGCTTCGATGGTGAGCTTCAGTTCTTGCTTGGTAGCCACGTGGGGAGACCTTCCTTAGGAAACAGCAACCGGTTCGGGTGCGTCGGGCACCGTCGGGGAACCGGCGACTGCGTTAGATGCGTCGTCGTCGTCGCCGAACAACTCGGAGACGGAACGGTTTGTGGTGATGCGGGTGATCGCGTCGGCGAGGGTCTGTGCGATCGAGAGCTGGACGAACTTGGGATGCTTGTCGACGTCGACGAACGGGATCGTGTTGGTGACGATAACTTTTTCGATCGGCGAAGCCTCGAGCACGTCGATCGCCTCGCCGGCGAAGATGCCGTGCGTCGCGACCGTGTAGACCTTGGTCGCGCCGCGGGCCAGGATCGCTTCGGCCGCTTTGGCCAGCGTTCCGCCGGTGGAGATCATGTCGTCTACGACGACGGCGATCTTACCCGTAACGTCGCCGCCGACATCGGTCACTTCAGAAACGTCTGGCTCGGGGCGGCGCTTGAACACGATCGCAAGCGAAGCGTTCAGACGCTTGGCGAAGAGTTCTGCGCGGTGAACGCCGCCCGCGTCGGGCGAGACGATCACAATCTTCTCGTCGCAGAGCCCTTCCTTCTTCAAATAGTTGCAAAGGACGGGCATCGCCATCAGGTTGTCGACCGGGAGGTCGAAGAAGCCCTGGATCTGGGCGGCGTGCAGGTCCATCGTGACGATCCGCTTGGCGCCGGTCACCTTGATCAGGTTCGCCACGACCTTGGCCGAGATTGGCTCGCGGCCTTTCGTCTTCTTATCCTGTTTGGCGTACCCGTAGTACGGGATGACGGCGGTGATGCGCGCGGCCGATGCCCGACGCAAGGCGTCGATCATCAGCAACAGTTCCATCAGGGCATCGTTCACGCCGTCGCCCTTGGGCGACTTGCAGATCGGCTGGATGACGAAGACTTCGGACCCGCGAACGTTCTCGCCGATCTCGACTCGCGTCTCTTCGTTCTTGAACTTCGCGACGAGCGCTTTTCCGACGTGGACCTTCAGGCGCTTGGCGATGTCTTCGGCTAGTTGCTTGTTCGCGTTGCCGCTGAACAACAATGGTACTTGGCTCACAGAGCTGATCTCCCCGGGGCGAGTTGCAGCCCGGTCCCCCTTCACGCGAATGCCGGGGCATCCCTAGGCCGAGCGCCTTTTTGGTCGTCTGAAACCGAAGCCGGGCGGGGCGTGTCGAAGGGGCGCATCATGTCCGGGAAGTTCAAACTCGTCTCGCCCTTCGCGCTCGCGGGGGACCAGCCCAAGGCCACCCAGCTCCTGGGCGAGGGCATCCTGCGGGGCGATCGCGCCCAAACGATGCTCGGCGTGACCGGCTCGGGCAAGACCATGGCGATGGCGCGGACGGTCGAAATCGTCCAAAAGCCGACCCTGGTGCTCTGCCACAACAAGACCCTGGCCGCCCAGCTCTGCGCCGAGTTCCGCGAGTTCTTCCCCGAGAACGCCGTCGAGTATTTCGTCTCGTACTTCGACTACTATCAGCCCGAGGCGTACATCGCCTCGACCGATACCTACATCGAGAAAGACTCGTCTATCAACGACGAGATCGAACGCCTCCGCCACGCCACCACCCAAGCGCTGCTGACCCGGCCGGATACGTTGATCGTTGCCTCGGTCTCGTGCATCTACGGCCTCGGCTCGCCGTCGGACTATATGGCGATGTCCGCCGAGATCAAGGTCGGCGACGAGTTTGATCGCGACGCGTTGCTGCGCAAGCTGGTCGACATGCAGTACCGGCGCAACGACCTCAACCTGGTGCGTGGCACGTTCCGCGTGCGCGGCGATACCCTCGAGTTCGTTGGCGTGGAAGAAGAGCTGGTCCATCGCGTCGAGTTCTTCGGCGACACGGTGGACTCGATAAACGTCGTCAACCTGATGACCGGCGAGTACGTCGAGTCCAAGACCGAGGTGACGATCTTTCCGGCCAAACACTTCATCACGCCGGACGAAAAACTCAAGCGCGCGATCGCCTCGATCGAAGTCGAGCTCTTCGAGCGGCTCAAGATGTTCCGCGACGCGGGCAAACTGCTCGAGGCGCAACGGCTCGAGATGCGGACAAACTACGATCTCGACATGCTCCGCGAAGTCGGCTACTGCAACGGCGTCGAGAACTACTCGCGCCACCTGACCGGCCGCGAGCCGGGCTCCACGCCCTGGTGCCTGCTCGACTTCTTTCCGAAGGACTGGCTGCTCTTCATCGACGAGTCGCACGTCTCGCTCCCGCAAGTACACGGAATGTATCACGGCGATCGCGCGCGCAAGAGTTCGCTCGTCGAACACGGCTTCCGGTTGCCGAGCGCGCTCGACAATCGGCCGCTCACCTACGAAGAGTTCGACGCCCATCTCAATCAGGTCGTCTATGTCTCCGCGACGCCGGGCACGTACGAGATCGGCAGGAGCGCGCAGACCGTCGAGATGATCATCCGCCCGACCGGCCTGGTCGATCCCGAGATCGACGTGCGCCCGACCCGCAATCAGGTCGACGACCTGATGGAAGAGATCCGGATCCGTGCGGAGCGCAAAGAGCGCGTTCTGGTGACGACGCTCACCAAGAAAATGGCCGAAGATCTGACCGACTTCTTGCTCGAGATGAACTTCAAGGTGCGCTACCTGCACAGCGAGATCGACACGCTCGAGCGGATCGCGATCTTGCGCGACCTTCGGCTCGGCGTTTTCGACGTGCTGGTCGGCATCAATCTCTTGCGCGAAGGGCTCGACTTGCCGGAAGTCTCGCTGGTCGGCATCCTGGATGCGGACAAAGAGGGCTATCTGCGCAGTGAGACCTCGTTAATCCAGACTATCGGCCGCGCGGCGCGAAACGTCGACGGACGCGTGGTCATGTATGCCGATAACGTCACCCAATCGATGGCACGCGCGCTCGGCGAGACCAAGCGTCGCCGCGACATCCAGATCGCGCATAACCTGGCCCACGGCATCGAGCCCAAGACGATTCGCCGCGAGATCCACAACATTCTCTCGATGATCGGCTTGGAAGAAGAGAACTCGCCCAAGCTCGGCAAGCGCGACAAACTCCCGCGTGACGTGGCCGCCCGGATGGCCGCCGAGCTCGACAAGAAGATGCGCGAGTTCGCCGCCAACCTGGAGTTCGAGAAAGCCGCCGCGCTCCGCGACGAACTGCTCGAACTCCGCAAACAGATGGGCGGAAACGAGTCCGTGCTCTTCCAAGGCAAGGCCCCCAAGATCTTCGCCCAAGCCCTCGCCGAGCTGACCGGCTAACCACTAGCGTCAAGGGACGCGGACGCGCACTCCGAACCTCGCGGCGATGAAGTATATCGTATGCGCGGCTCTGGTTCTGGCCCTCTCGCTTCCGGCCGGAGCGGCCCTTGCGGGGTCCCCTTC
>JALYSX010000228.1 GCA_030854585.1 Vulcanimicrobiota bacterium | reverse complement strand
TGCGGCCCGCGAAGAGCAGGCGGCGCAGACGCGGACGCGGCGCGGGCGATTCGGCATACGCATCCCGCGCAAGCGGCGGCGGCGCGACTACGATCCGTTCGGGGTCGACGCCGTTGGCGCGCGCGAGCCGAGCCATGAACTCCGATGAGACGACCACCGCATCGGCGGCGTGCACCGCATCGCGGACCATCGCGCGTTCGCGGATGCGTTGCAACGTCTTGGGGCGCGGGCCCGCGACGCAACCGTGGGTGGCGGCGTTCACGATGCAGGCGGCGCCCATCGCGCGCTCGCAGTTCCCGCGGAACTGCGGAAAGAGCCGATCGCCGTTGGGACAGAACGCGCGATGATCGTGCAGTCGTACGACCATCCGCGGCAATGCGCGCGCCGCTTCGAGGACGGCGACGTCGAACACGTTCGAGGTCATCACGACATCGAACGCATCGGCCTTCAGGAGCTCGGTAAGGGCTGCGGCTGCGTCGCGATTCGGCGGCTCGTCTTCGCGCGCCCAGGCGATCGTACCGGCCGACACGCCGAAGGCGTTCGAGGTCTCCACACGCCGGGCGAAGACCGCGACGTCGTCGCCCGCTCGGGTCAGCCCCGGGAGCGCTCGTTCCAGGTACGATTCGGCGCCGCCGTCATGTCCGACGGTGTCGCAGAGTATGAGCACGCGTGACATGCTCGAAGCGTATCGAAGTCACCTTAGTGACACATGAACCAAACCGAAGAAGAAGATTAGAGTCGGATTAACACCTAGGGGACGTCGTGTTTGCCGGTCAGTTCGTGGACGCGGGTACGGAGTTTGTCGATCTCGGTGCGGGCTTCGATGTCGTCGAGGCCGGCGCAGACGATCTTGGCGATCTCGCGACACTCGTCGGTATCGAAGCCGCGCGCGGTGATCGCGGGCGTGCCGATCCGGATGCCGCTCGCGACGAACGGCTTCTGCTTGTCGTACGGGATCGCGTTCTTGTTGACGGTGATCCCGATCTCGTCGAGATAGGCTTCGGTCGCTTTCCCGGTCAGGCCCTTGACCGAGACGTCGACCAGCATCAGATGCGTGTCGGTGCCGCCGCCGACCAGACGCAGACCGTTGCGCGAGAACTCGTCGGCCATCGCTTTGGCGTTCTCGACAACGTTGCGCTGATAGCTCGCGAACTCGGGCTGGAGCGCTTCGCCGAACGCGACCGCTTTTGCCGCGATGACGTGCATGAACGGACCGCCCTGGATGCCCGGGAAGACGGACTTGTCGATCGCCTGCGCCCACTTCTCGGTCGAAAGGATCAGGCCGCCGCGAGGCCCGCGCAGCGTCTTGTGCGTCGTCGACGTCACGAAATCTGCGAACGGCACCGGCGACGGATGCAGGCCGACCGCGACCAGTCCCGCGATATGCGCCATGTCGACCATGAAGGTCGCGCCGATTTCGTCCGCGATCTCGCGGAACGGCGCGTACTCCATCGTGCGCGGATAGGCGCTCGCGCCCGCGATGATCATCTTCGGCTTGTGTTCGCGTGCGAGCGCGCGGACTTCGTCGAAGTCGATGAGCTCGGTCTTCTGATCGACGCTATAGGCGACCGCGTTGTAGATCTTGCCCGAGAATGAGACCTTGGTGCCGTGCGTCAGGTGACCGCCGTGCGCGAGCGACATGCCAAGGACGGTGTCGCCCGGTTGCAGGTGCGCCATGAAGACCGCCATGTTGGCCTGCGCGCCCGCGTGCGGCTGGACGTTGGCGTGATCCGCACCGAAGATCTTCTTCAAGCGGTCGATCGCGAGCGTCTCGGCGACGTCGACCCACTCGCATCCGCCATAGTAGCGTTTGCCCGGATAGCCTTCCGCATACTTGTTGGTCATCACGCAGGCCATCGCTTCTCGAACGGCTTTGCTCGTGTAGTTCTCCGAAGCGATCAGCTCGAGATTCTCGCGCTGGCGCTTCTCCTCGCCCGCGATCGCGGCGAAGACTTCGGGATCTTGGGCTTGGATGCGGCTACGTTCGAGCATGTCCATGAGGTGGTTCCTTACGCTTTCGGGAGGAGATTCTTCGGAGTTTCGGCGCCGGTGACTTTGCCGGCTTCGATCGCTTTCAACGTACGCGCGGCCTGCGCGGCGTCGTAGGCGAAGAGCTGTGCGACGCGTTCGGC
>JALYSX010000082.1 GCA_030854585.1 Vulcanimicrobiota bacterium | reverse complement strand
AGCGCGCTCTACGGAGCTGGTCGTACGCTAGCCGACGTCGTCTCGAGCATCGGGTTCGATGCGGCTATGCGTGGAATTTCATGGCTGATCGCATCCGCGTGGGGCTCCGCGCGCGTTACCTGGGCATGAAGTCTCTCGCACGCATCCTAACCCTGGCCTTTCTTGCCATCCTCGTCCCCGCCGCCGTCCCCGCGGCGCCCACAACCCAGACGATCGTCCTCGCGGGAGGCTGCTTCTGGGGGATGCAGGGCGTCTTCGAACGGTTACGCGGGGTCACCGATACGACCGTCGGTTTCTCCGGCGGCGCGGAAATGACGGCACATTACGATATCGTCAGCACCGGTGCGACCGGGCATGCCGAGTCGATCAAGATCACCTACGATCCGCGCGTGATCTCGTTCGAACGAGTGCTCGACGTATATTTTCTGATCGCGCACGATCCGACCGAACTTAACCGTCAGGGCCCCGATGAAGGCACGCAGTACCGCTCGGCGATCTTCTACACCACAGCAGCCCAGCGCGCCGCTTCGCTCGCGTACATCGCGAACCTCACGAAGCGGCACGTCTACGGCGGACCGATCGTCACCCAGGTGATCGCGTTCCATGCGTTCTACCCGGCCGAGGCGTACCACCAGCACTACATGGATCACAATCCTAGTGACGGCTACATCGTCTACAACGACGCGCCGAAGGTCGCGGACCTCATGAAGCGTTTCCCGCAGCTAGTGAAACGCTAGGCGAGTTCCAGCACGACTCCATGGGCGGCTCGTTTGCCGCCGTCGCCGTGTTTGCGTGCGATCGCGACGATCTTGGTGAAGAGGCGATGCCCGAGACGGGCCTCCATCGCGCCCGCCTCGATGATCCGCAGAACGAAGCCGGCATCGGGCGTGCCGTAGTCGCCGCCCAACACATCATCGAAGCCGGTCAGGTCGCGCGGCCAACGCCGCTGCGGGATGATCTCTCGCTCGATCTCGTTGTAGAAGTCTTCGACGGTCTCGATGACGCCGCCATCGATCGTGTACACGCGCAGGTCGCTCATTTGCCGGACGGTTTCGCGACCTCACTCGTTCGCCCCGCTTAGCGGGAGAACGGGCACACTCCGGCCGAACCAAGCGGCATGCAGGCCCTCATTCCGTGACCACGTTTTCGCGCGCGCAGGCGTCACCGGCTGCCCGCACGCTCGAGGCGCGATGCTACTGCGATCCAGACGTTTACGCCCTCGAAAGCGAGCGAGTATTCGCGCGCTCATGGACCGTCGCAGGCCGGAGCGACGAGCTCGAGGGAGCGGGCGCGTTCAAGACCGTCGAGGTCGTTGGCGAGAGCGTCATCGTCGTGCGCGGCGACGATGGCGCTCTCCGCGCGTTCTTCAACGTCTGCAGACATCGCGGAACGCGCATATGCACCGAGATCGCCGGGCGCTTCGGCGGATCGATCCAATGCCCGTACCACGCCTGGACCTACGGACTCGACGGCACGTTGGTCGCGGCGCGGTACATGGACGACACTCCGGACTTCGATGCACGTGAGTATCCGCTCCGCGCCATCCGCGTGGCGGAGTGGGAGGGCTTCGTCTTCATAAACCTCTCGCCCAAGGCGTTCGCGTTCGAGGATACCTTCGAAGCGCTGACCGGCCGCTTTACGCGCTGGCATCTGCCGTCGCTGCGGATCGCGCGGTCCTTCGAGTACGACGTGGCTGCGAACTGGAAGTTGCTCTTCCAGAACTATTCGGAATGCTATCACTGCGCCGTCATCCACCCTCAACTCGAGAAGCTCTCGCCGTGGGACAGCGGCCGCAACGACTTGAGCGAAGGTCCGGCTCTCGGCGGGTACTCGGCTCTGCGTGACGGCGCCGCACGCATCGCGAACGGTACGTCGCACGCCTTTGCGCCGCTCGGCGACGTCGACGGCGACGACCTGCGGCGCGCGTACTATTACACGATCTTTCCGACCCTCTTGCTAAGCCTGCAGGCCGAATACGTGATGGTGCATATCATCCGCCCGGTCGCGGTCGATCGCACGCGCGTGACCTGTCAGCTCCTCTTCGCGCCGACCGAGATGGCGCGCGCGGACTTCGATCCGAGCTCCGTGGCCGCGTTCTGGGATACCACGAACCGTCAGGACTGGCACGTCAGCGAACTCAGCCAACTGGGCATCGCGTCGCGCGCTTATCGACCCGGTCCCTATGCCCGTTCCGAGGGGCTGCTCGACGCCTTCGATCGTCACTATCTCACAACCATGAGCGCCGGATGAGCCGGAGATCGCGGCGACGATCACCTCGCGGAATCCTGATCCTCGTCGCGCTTGCCGCGATCGCGGTCGTGGCCGGCTGTTCCCTCTTGCGACCCGCGCACCACACCGCATCGCATGGCGCAACGGCCGAATCCTCGCCCGAACCGATCATTCTCGCGCCGACGCCGGCGACGCTCGGATCCGCCGCGCCGATCGCATCCCCGAGCAAGTCTCCGG
>JALYSX010000220.1 GCA_030854585.1 Vulcanimicrobiota bacterium | reverse complement strand
TCGTCGATCTGCAGCCGTCCGGCGGTATCGACGATCACCGTCGAAATGCCCAAGCGCTTGGCTTCGGCGACACCATCGCGCGCGATCTTGACCGGGTCTCCTTGACCCTGATCGTAGACCGGAAGGTCGATCTGCTTGCCGAGCGTCTGCAATTGCGCGACCGCGGCCGGGCGGTAGACGTCCGCCGCGACCAGCATGGTGCGGCGCCCGCCTTCTTTGAGGCGCAGCGCGAGTTTGCCGGCTTGGGTCGTCTTGCCGGAGCCCTGAAGGCCGACCAGCATGATGACCGAGGGCGGTGCATCCGAGAAAGTCAGGCGGGCCTGGGCGCCGCCGAAGAGGTCGACCAGTTCGGCGTGGACGATCTTGACGATCGTCTGCCCGGGCGTGAGGGATGCGAGGACGTCGGCGCCGGCCGCCTTCTCCTTGACCCGCGCCACGAACGCCTTGGCAGCCGACAGCGAAACGTCGGCCTCAAGCAGAGCGATGCGCACTTCGCGCATCACTTCGTTGACGTCGTCTTCACCGAGGCGGCCGCGCCCGGTCAGGCGCGCAAAAATCGCGCCTAGCCGGTCGCTCAGCTGATCGAACATGGGTTGCGGCTAGGTGGCCGCGCCGGCTCCCGCTGCGTCGACGCGAGCGACGGCATCGCCGACGGTCTTGATCTTTTCGGCTTCCTCATCCGGAATGTCGATGTTGAACTCGGTCTCGAAGGCCATCACGAGCTCGACCTGGTCGAGCGAATCCGCACCCAGATCGTCGGTGATGGACGCTTCGGGCGTAACTTCGGCTTCGTCGACGCCGAGCTGCTCGACGATAATCTTTTTAACGCGATCGAACGTAGTGGACGACATAACTCTCCTTCGAGTGGGTGTTCACATCAACACGCCACCGTCGACGACAAGCGTCTGACCGGTGACGTAAGCGGCGGCATCCGAACACAGGAACGTGACGACGCCGCTGACGTCGTCCGGCGTGCCCGGCCGGTGTAGGGATATCTGTTTGAGCATCTGCTCGCGGGAGGCCTCCGGCATCTTTCCGGTCATCGCGGTTTCGATGAGACCCGGAGCGACGGCGTTGACTCTTATATTCCTCGAACCCAACTCCTTTGCCACCGATTTTGCCAGAGCCAGGAGCCCGGCCTTCGAGGCTGCATAGGCAGACTGCCCGGCGTTGCCGGAGAGGCCGACGATCGAGGAGACCAGGACGATCGAACCCGAGCGCTGCTTCATCATCGGTTTGGTGGCCGCTTTGCAGAGGTAGAACGCCGATTTGAGGTTCACGTCGAGCATGGTATCGAGGGTTTCGGGCGCCAGGCGCATCAGGAGCGAATCGATCGACTGGCCAGCGTTCCCGATCGCGAAATCGAGTCGCCCGAACTCCGCGACCGTCTCCGCCACGAAGGCGTCCACGGCGGCGTGGTCGGCGACGTCCGCGACGACCGTCTTGACCTTGACTCCGCTCCGCGCTTCTGAGCAGGCGGCGGCGACCTCTCCGAGGGCGGCGGCATCTCGTCCGACCAGCACGACGTCCGCGCCGTCGCGTGCGAAATCGACCGCGATCGCACGACCGATACCGCGGCTCGCGCCGGTGATCAACGCGACTTTGCCGGCGAATCTCACGCGGTCACTCCTTCGAGGCGCGCGCGTAACTTCTGCACGCCCGCATAGTCGCTCACGTTCATCACCTCGAGGGCATCTGGCAGACGCTTCATCAGAGGCGCCAAGACCGGGCTCGCACCGAACTCGACGACTAAGTCCAACCCGTACGACAGAAGCTTTTCGGCGGTTTCGTGCCAGCGCACTTCGTGGGTGATCGAACGCACGAGATTCGTTCGGATCGTGGCGACGTCGCGATAGGGCTGCGCGTCGACGTTGCTGATGACGTCGAAGGACGGCATCGCAAATGTTCCCGATTCGACGGCCACGCGGTAACGTTCGATCGCGGGCTCCATCAGCGCACTATGCCACGCACCCGAGACGTTGAGCGGCACGACCCGTTTGGCACCGGCTTCGAGCATCGCGTCGCCGGCTTCGAGCACGCCGTCGAG
>JALYSX010000136.1 GCA_030854585.1 Vulcanimicrobiota bacterium | reverse complement strand
GTTCGGACCCGCGCCCACGCTCAGGAAGCCGTCGCGCGAGCGGCGCTATTAGCCGCGAGCGCCTTTGTCATCGTCGCCATGGGTGCGATCTTGTTCTACCTCGCGATCGAGGGAACGCGACTCTTCTTTACGGATCACGTCTCGCCCCTGACGTTCCTGTTCTCGGCGAACTTCGCGCCGGAAGCGCATCATCCGGGCGCACTCGTCTTCATCGTCGGTTCGCTAGCGATCACGCTCTTCGCGATCTTCATCGGCGGCCCGCTCGGCATTGCGGTCGGTGTCTTTCTCTCGCAACTCGCGCCGAAGCGCTTGGCCGAGTTCATGAAACCGGCGATCGAGATCCTGGTCGGCATTCCGTCCGTCGTCTACGGCTGGCTCGGTCTGACGCTGCTCGCACCGCTGGTGCGCACGCATCTCGGGAGCCTGACCGGTTTCGGGCTGCTGACGGCCGCGATCGTGCTTTCGATCATGATCCTTCCGACCGTGATCTCGCTCTCGGAAGATGCGTTGCGCGCGGTCCCCGACAATCTGCGCGAAGGTTCGATGGCGCTCGGCGCGACGCGCTGGCAGACGATCTTCAACGTGCTCTTGCCCTCGGCGCGGAGCGGCCTGACGGTCGCCGTGATCCTCGGGATCGCGCGCGCGATCGGCGAGACGCTCGCCGTGCAGATGGTGATCGGCAATGCAGCCGTGCTGCCGAAGAACCTGTTCAGTCCGACGGCCTCGCTCACGACCGAACTCGTGACCGACATGGGCAGCGCGTCGACCGGGTCGATCCTCTACCACTCGCTCTTCTCGATGGCGTTCTTGCTCTTGTTGATCGCGATGGGCTTGATCCTGGCCGTGCGCATGGCCGCGCGACGGGCCACTTAGATATGCGCCGCATCTCCGATCGGATCGCGACCGCCTTGCTCTGGGCCGCCGCCATCGGCGTGCTGGTGCTGCTCGCGTTCTTCATCGGCTACATCGTCTATCTCGGCTGGCACGCGGTCTCGTGGCACTTCCTGACCTCGCCCCCGAGCGAAGTCGATGCGGGCGGCGGTATCGGACCCGAGATCTACAACTCGTTCTACATCTTGGTGCTGACGCTGATCTTCACCGCGCCGATCGCGATCTCGGGCGGCATCTATCTGCAGGAGTACGCGCGACCGGGGCTCTTCACCAACACCGTGCAGTTCTGCGCCGAATCGCTCGCGACGATCCCGTCGATCGTGATGGGTCTGTTCGGGCTGATCGTCTTCGTCAATCTGCTCGGCTGGCGTTTCTCCGCTCTCGGCGGCGCGCTGACGTTGACGCTGCTGAACCTGCCCGCCTTGATGCGCGTCACCCAAGAGGCGCTCAAGTCGGTACCGGCGTCGTATCGTGAAGCCTCGATGGCGATCGGAGCGACTCGCTGGCAGACGATCCGCAAAGTGGTGCTTCCGAGCGCGATCGCGCCGCTGACGACCGGCATCGTGCTGATCGCCGGGCGCATCTTCGGCGAGACCGCGGCCCTCGTCTACACCGCCGGCACCTCGGTCTCGGCCGGGCGCTCGGCCTACGATCTCAATCCGTTCCACTCCGCCGAAACGCTCTCGGTGCATCTGTGGTACACCCACTCCGAGAGCCTGGTGCCGGATGCCTCGGCGATCGGCAACGGATCGGCGCTGGTGCTGCTCGCGATGGTCTTGATCTTCAACGTCGCCGCCCGGCTGGTCGGCCGGACGCTCTCCAAACGTCTCACCGCCACATAGGACTAGATGATGCTGCTGGGCGCACAACCGACGGCCGATGCCGATATCAATGCGAAGCTGATGGTCACCGATCTGAACGTCTACTACGGTGCGTTCCAGGCGATCAAGAACGCTTCGCTCGACGTTCCCGAGAACTGCGTGACGGCGCTTATCGGCCCGTCGGGCTGCGGCAAGTCGACGTTCATCCGCGCGCTCAACCGGATGCACGACCTGCAACCGGACGTGCGCGTCGAGGGCGAGGTCGTGCTCGACGGTGAGGACATCTACGCGCCGGGTGTCGACCCGGTCGCGATCCGGCATCGGATCGGGATGGTCTTCCAGCGCCCGAACCCGTTCCCGAAGTCGATCTTCGAGAACGTCGTCTACGGCCCGCGCACGCACGGCGAAGGCAATCGCAAGAAGCTCCAGGAGATCGCCGAGCGCAGCCTGCGCCACGCCGCCCTCTGGAACGAGGTCAAAGACCGGCTGGATAAGTCGGCGCTCGAACTCTCGGGCGGGCAGCAGCAGCGCCTCTGCATCGCGCGTTGCCTGGCGGTCGATCCGGAAGTGCTGCTGATGGATGAACCGGCCTCGGCGCTCGATCCGATCGCGACCAGCAAGATCGAAGACCTGATCGGCGAACTCAAGAAGGACTACACGGTCGTCATCGTCACCCACTCGATGCAACAGGCCGCCCGTATCAGCGACTTCACCGCGTTCTTCTTGATGGGCGACCTGATCGAACGCAACGCCACCCGCGCCATCTTCACCACCCCGAAAGACAAGCGGACGGAAGACTACATCACCGGCCGCTACGGCTGACTTCATTAAGGCCCCTTACGACCTTGCAGCTTGTGCGTTTTTCTTATCGCTAGCGAGCGCGGCGATCGCCCAAACGGCGACGCTCGCCTCGCGGCCAACCGCGACGCCGAAGCCCTTCTCATACAATGGGTATGTGCGCGCATTCTACTTCACGCGCCAAAACGCGACCCTTACCCCAAGGGTACCAGTCAGTTCGATCAGGCCTCGTTCAACGCGGCGATCAAGTTGCACGGCGGGTACGCCTTTGGCGGGACGCCCCGGATCGTGGGCGCATCAAGTACATCGCCGGCGATACCAGCGACATCGAGAAGCTCGGCTTCGTCGCCGTCCGGACCATGAAAGTCAAAGAGCTCAATAGGTAGGGCAAGGTACCCGCTCCCCGGCATCCAAATAGTTGGCCCGTCATGGCTTCCACGATGCAGGCTCTCTGTAAGGTCAAGCCCGAGGCGGGGTTCGTTCTCCAAGAGGTGCCGATCCCCGAGATCGGCGCTACCGACGTTCTGATAAAGGTCGAAAAGGCCGGAGTCTGCGGGACGGACTACCATATCTACTCCTGGGACAAGTGGGCCCAGGCGCGCGTCAAACCGCCGCTGGTGATCGGGCACGAGTTCATGGGCCGCGTCACCGCGATCGGCGATGCCGTCCATAGCGTCGCTGTCGGCGACCGCGTCTCGGCCGAAGGGCACATCGCGGATCTGACCTGCGTGCTCTGCCGGACCGGCCAAGCGCATATCTGCGAGCGCGTCGAGATCATCGGTGTCGATCGAGATGGTGCGTTCGCCGAATACATCGCGATGCCGGAATACAACGTCTGGAAGCTCGATCCGTCGATTCCCGACGAGTACGCCGCCATCTTCGACCCGCTCGGTAACGCCGTCCACACGGTGATGGCGGCCGGCGTCTCGACCAAGAGCGTCGTGATCACCGGGGTCGGCTCGATCGGCCTGATGGCGATTCCGGTCGCGCGCGCCGCGGGCGCCGCCGCCGTCTACGCGATCGACGTCAACCCGGTCAAACTCGAACTCGCCAAGCGGTTGGGCGCCGACGAGACCTTCGATGCGCGCGATGCCAACGTGGTCGCGCGCATACACAAGCTCACCAACGGCGACGGCGCCGACGTATTGCTCGAGATGTCCGGTCAGGGCTCGGCGATCGATTCGGGTCTGCAGATGCTTCGCAACGGCGGCACCGCCGCGCTGCTAGGCATCCCCAGCGACAACATCAGCATCAATCTCGCCGAGCGCATCATCTTCAAGGGATTGACCGTCCTCGGCATCAACGGGCGCACGATGTTCGAGACCTGGTACCAGACCCAGGCGCTGGTGAAGTCCGGCCGCGTCGACCTGCGCCCGGTCATCACGCACGTGCTGCCGTACACCGAGTTCGACAAGGCCTTCGCTCTGATGAAGAGCGGCGAAGCGGCGAAGATCGTGCTCGACTTCAAAGGTGACCTCGCGAAATGAATCAAGCGTTCGATGCCAAGCTCAACGCCGATCTCGACAAGCTGAGGGCGGCGGGTACCTACAAGCAGTTGCGGCACATCACCGGGCCGATGGCGCCCGAAGTACACATGGAAGAAGCCGGCGATGTGATCGTCCTCTCGTCCAACAATTATCTCGGTCTCTCTGACGAGCCGAGCGTGATCGCAGCCGGCAAGGCCGGCCTCGACAAGTACGGCGCGGGCACGGCCTCGGTCCGCTTCATCTGCGGCACGTTCGATATCCATCGCATCCTCGAAGACCGCATCGCCGCGTTCCTCGGCACGGAAGCCTCGCTCACGTACGTTTCGTGCTGGAACGCGAACACCGGCCTCTTCCCGACGATCTGCGAGGAAGGCTCGGCGATCATCTCGGACGAGCTGAACCACGCCTCGATCATCGACGGCTGTCGTTTGGCGAGCAAGTCCAAACGCGAGCGCTACAAGCACGGCGACATGGCGGATCTTGAAGCGAAGTTGCAGGCACTGCAAGGCTGCGCGCCAATCCTGATCGTGACCGACGGTGTCTTCTCGATGGAAGGTAGCGTCGCCAAGCTTCCCGAGATCGTGGCGCTCGCCAAGAAGTACGGCGCGGTCACCGTCGTCGACGACTCGCACGGCACGGGCGTCACCGGCAAGACCGGCCGCGGCACGATCGAGCACTTCGGTCTCGAGGGCCAGATCGATATCATCACGGGTACGCTCGGCAAAGCGCTCGGCGGCGCAGCCGGCGGATTCGTCGCCGGCAGTCACGCGCTGATCGACACGCTGATCCAGCGTTCGCGCCCGCAGTTGTTCTCAAACGCGCTCCCCGCAACGGTCGCGTGCAGTTCGCTCCAGGCGATCGAGTTTCTCGACACCCACCCGGAACTCGCCGAGAAGTTGCGCGCGAACGTCGCCTACTTCCGCGCGGGCCTGGAACGCCTCGGCTTCAAGCCGCTCGAAGGCGAGAGTGCGATCGTCCCGATCATCGTCGGCGATACCGCTTTCGCGATCGCGATGAGCGATGCGCTGCTGAAGAAGGGCGTCTTCGTGACGGGCTTCGGCTTCCCGGTCGTTCCTGAAGGCACGGCCCGCATCCGCACCCAGTTGAGCGCCGCGCTTTCCAAGGACGAGATGGACCGTGCACTCGCCACTTTTGAAACGGTCGGTCACGACGTCGGGTTATTGAAATAGTGGCAAAGCTCTATTTCCGGTACTCGGCGATGAACGCGGGTAAATCCACCGCGCTTCTCCAAGTCGCCCACAACTACGAAGAGAACGATAAGACGGTCCGCCTGTACACGGCCGGACTCGACGATCGTTTTGAAGTCGGGACGATCACTTCGCGGCTCGGACCGCGCCGCAGTTCGATCACCTACGACGCGAAGACCGATTTCTACGCCGACTTCGCTACCGAGAAGTTCGCGTGCGTGCTGGTCGACGAAGCGCAGTTCTTATTGCCGGTCCAGGTGCGCCAGTTGCACAAGGCCGCGCACGTGCTCGGCGTGCCGGTCATCTGCTACGGCCTGCGCAGCGACTTCTCGGGCGAGCCGTTCCCCGGCTCCGTCTATCTGTTGACGCTTGCGGATAGCCTGGAAGAGATCAAGAACATCTGCTCGTGCGGGCGCAAGGCGACCATGAACCCGCGCGTCGACAAGCGCGGCGAGCGCGTCTTCGAAGGCGCCCAGATCGCGATCGAAGGCGAGAGTGCGATCGTCCCGATCATCGTCGGCGATACCGCTTTCGCGATCGCGATGAGCGATGCGCTGCTGAAGAAGGGCGTCTTCGTGACGGGCTTCGGC
>JALYSX010000108.1 GCA_030854585.1 Vulcanimicrobiota bacterium | reverse complement strand
CCCGTGAAGCCGCTCGACGGCCGTCTCCGCATCGTTGCGATCGAAGTACATTCCGCTCTCGTAGTAGTCGCCTGTATTCATAGTGTACCTACCTTTCGAAAACGACGTACCCGGCTAAGCCGAGCCTGACGCCGAGCGAGCGGCGCGATGCTAATACTACTAACGACGACAATCCATTTCAGTGGGTACGTCGTTCTCAAATCTGAAGACAGCTTGAAACGGAGGCTCGATGCTGCGCTGGATACGCGCCTGGTCCGCTCTGGTCTCGCTCGTGACGCTCTGCGTCGCCCCGCTCTGCGCGCATCCGCTCGGCAACTTCACGATCAATCATCTCGCGCGCATCACCGCCGCGCCGGCCGCTCTGCACGTCCGTTACGTCCTCGACATCGCCGAGATTCCGACGTTCCAGATCGGCCAGACGCGCGGCGTCGGTTCCGCCTGGACTGCCGCGCAGCTGCAGTCGTGGGCGAACGATGAGATCCCGACCGTCGTATCCGCGTTTCATCTCTCCGTAGACGGAAAGACCCAAGCGTTGCAACCCGGGCGAGCGGTTGCTCGCGTACGCCCGGGCGCCGGCGGCCTTCCGATCCTCTACTGGGTCGGCACCTTCTCCGTGCCGATCACAGCCGGCGCACCGCACGCGATCGCGATCGACGACGCCGTCTACGCGGACCGCCGCATCGGTTGGAAAGACATCGTCGTCGGCACCCAGACCGAGCCCACCCACGAACTGCAGATCTATCCAAGCGCCCTCATCGGAACGCCGCGCCGGATCAACGCCGCCGCCTTTTCGGCGAACGCAGGCGGAGCGATCGCAAACGTCACCCGCACCGAGGACTCCACCGAGCAGATCGCCTCCGCGCCGTCGTTCATCCCGCAGACGATGCTCTCCGACATGTTCTCGAGTCCGCATCAGACGCCGCTCTTCATCTTGCTCACAATTCTCGCCGCGTTCGGTCTCGGCGCCCTGCACGCAGTCGAACCAGGTCACGGCAAGGCCCTCCTCGCCTTTACGCTGGTCGGCGCTCGCGCGACCGGCAAACAAGCCCTCATCCTCGCGCTCTCGCTCACGTTCGCACACACCGCCGGCGTGTTGCTGCTCGGCGTCGTCCTCTACTTCGCAGCCGGCTTCGTCTCGGAGTCGATCTATCCGTGGATCAATCTGGTCTCGGGCGTCGCGATCGCCATCATCGGCGCGCGCACCCTGCAACGCTACATCGCCACCCGCCGCGCCGTCTCGCATCAGCATGCCCACGAACACGACGGTGCGCAAGCCCACTCGCACGATCACGACCACGGACACCTGGGTGACGGCGAGCACGGCCACAGTCACGCCATTCCGGGCGCCCAGCCGCTCACGTTCCGCAATGCCATTTGGGCTGCCATGAGCGGCGGCATCGCACCGTGTCCGGCCGCGATCGTCGTGTTGCTCGCAGCGCTGCGCCTGCATCAGGTCGGTTACGGCGTCTTCATCATCGTCATCTTCAGCTTGGGTCTAGCGGCCGTCCTGAGCGGTCTCGGCATCGCCGTCGTCCACGGTTCCGCGATGCTCTCGAAACACTCCGTCTACGCGCGCCTCGTCCCGTACGGCCCGCTCGTTTCAGCCAGCGTCATCTCCGTGATCGGCGCGTGGCTGCTCGGCCAGGGCTTCACCCAGACCGGCGTCCAGGCGCCCTCCATCCTGCTCGCGGCGATCGCCCTTGCCGCCATCGGCGGCTACGCCTTCGCGCAGCACGGTCACACCCACGTCCACCACGCTCACGCAGAGGCGGTCGTATGATCTTCACCGGAGCGTTTACCGTCTTCGCGCTCGGCCTGCGCCACGGCGCCGATCCGGATCATCTGGCGGCGATCGACAATATGACCCGCAACTCGGTCGGCAAGCAGCCGTTCTTGAGCCGTTTCATCGGCACGATCTTCGCCGGCGGCCACACCGTCATGGTGCTCGCGATCGCGGCCCTGGTCGGGTTTCTCGGCTCGCGCTTCGCCGGCCACAGCGCGCTGATCGAGACGATCGGCACTTGGGTCAGCATCATCGTCCTGCTCCTCATCGCCGGGCTCAATCTGCGCCAGCTCCGCAGCGGTGTGACCGATCGCGTCGAAGGCGCCAAGACGCGCCTTTTGCCCGCATTCTTGCGCAACGCCGCGAGTCCGTGGGTCGCGCTCCCGGTCGGCCTGCTCTTCGGCTTCGGCTTCGAGACGTCGAGCCAGATCGCGGCCTACGCGGTCGCGTTCGGCGCCGATGCCGGCGTGCTCGGCGCGCTTTTGGTCGGTTCCATGTTCAGCCTCGGGATGATCTGCACGGACACGCTCGACTCCGTGCTGATCCACCGCATGGTCACCTACCGCGCCGGCCGGCTCCCGCACATCATGCGGGTCTGGATCTGGTCCGTCACCATCTTCGCGATCGCCGTCGCGCTCTACGAGCTCGTCCAAGTCTTCGGGGTCCGTCTTCCGGTCAGCGATCTGGCCGTCAGCGGGATTCTCGTCGTGACCCTCCTCGCAGTCTTTGCGTGGATCTACCTCGCGATGCGTTCGTCCGAACGCACCGCACTCGCCATGGAGCAACTACCGTGAACAAACGCTCGATCGGCGTGGGTGCAGCTATCGTCGCAGTTATTGCGGCGGTCACGCTCTACTCCGCCCATCCACTCCGCGCGTCCGACCATCAGGACTCGCCGTCGACCATCGCCCGTCCGGGCGCCGACATCACCGACCCGTACTTCTTCCCGAGCCCGACCAATCCGGCCAACGTCGTGGTCGTCATGAACGTCCACCCGCTCATTCCGAGCGGCCAAGGGCCGACCACCTATTTCGATCCCGGCGTCGTCTATCAGATGAACTTCGACACCACCTCCGAGAACAGCGGAACGTTCCCGGCATCGACGATCACGCGCAACGAAGTGATCCAGTTCGTGTTCGGAACGCCCGGTCCGAGTCAAGCGGTCTCGATCTACGGGCCGGCCGCAGCCCCGACCACCACATCCGCTACGACTCTCGTCGGATCGAGCGGCACCGGTACGATCAACAACGTGTTCGTCACGGCCGGCGGCATCCAGGTCTTTGCCGGCGCGCGTGAGGATCCGTTCTTCTTCGACCTCGCACAGTTCCTGAAGATCCTGCCGGATCGCAACGCCGGTAGCACCGCGACGAGCTGTCTGCCCGCGCCGCTCGGCGGCAACAACACGTGCCCGACCGGCTGGAACACTCCCGGTAGCGACACGCTCAAGGGCTACAACGTGCTCTCGCTGGTCGTCGAACTGCCGCGCACCATGCTGCGCGCCGGCGGCGGCCCGAAAATCGCTTACTGGGCTTCGACCCACACGACGAACGGAAACTAGGAGTTCAGCATGCATCACACCTACAGTAAGCTCGGCCTGATCGCCCTCTGTGCGACGCTCGGCCTCTCGGCCTGCAACGGCACGTCGGGCGGCACCGTCCTCAATCCGAACGGTGGAACCGGCATCGGCAGCGGCCTCGGCGCAAGCCCGTACCAGCAACTCGATCGGCTCAACCGCCCGGCCGTCAACGAAGTCTTCGCGACCTTCGCACAGCACGATACGAACAATCGCGATCTTCCGACCGCGGATGCGGCCAACCTCAAACCGCAGATCGTCTCGTTCATGACGAACGTCGCCGGTCGCAGCGCTGCGACCGCGAACTTCGTCGGCACCGTGCTAACGCCGGACGTCCAGATCGCCGACATGGGCGGCACCAGCGTCTCGTGCATCGGCACGGCGCCGGGCACGTGCAATAACTACCTCGGCGTCGAGACCGGCGGCGCGACCCAAGCCCCG
>JALYSX010000106.1 GCA_030854585.1 Vulcanimicrobiota bacterium | reverse complement strand
GCGTCGCCTGCGCTTTCGGCCCGTCGGAGTTCGCGACCACGGCGATGCGCAGCGACTCGCGCTGGCCCGGCGCGACCGTCAGCCGATACTCGAACGCCCCGTAGATCCGCCGGCTGACCCACTCCGCTTGCGCCGGGGTGACTTCTTCCTGATGCTGCTCGGGGCGAAGCGTGCCGCGGCGCATGTTCTGCAGCAACGCCTGTTCGCGAAGCGAGACGACCGAGGCATGCGGCGTGCGCGAGGCGCCCCACCAGCGCTCGTACGCGTTCAACTGATTGACGGAGCGGATGAAGTCGCCGTCGACCTGCGCGCGCACTTCGTTCTCCGGCTCGCCGTAGAAGCGCTGTCCGACGAGCAGAGCCCATGGAAAGACCGAGACTTCGACCGTCTCGCCCGTCGGATTGTAGAGCGTGACGTCGACGACGAACGAGACCGAACGATCGAACGCCGGGCCGTGCGGAACGTAGAACGCCTCCGCTACATTGACTCGATGATCGAGCGTGAACTCGGCGAGTTGCGCGTACGGGAGAAATGTGAACTCCCGCTCGACCTGATGTGGGAAGTAGGTCTGCGATCCGCCGGCCAGACGATACGCCATCTGGTGCGTACCGAAGATGATGCGATCGGTATCCGCATCCCACAATCCGCGAATCCCGCCCTTGCCCGTCGACTGCGCATACGACTTGAGGTTGCCGAGCAACATGCCGTAGGGGGTCTTCGCTTCCGGAAGGACGTACGCACAATATTCGTTGTGCTGGGCGTCGTAACTGATATTCATGCGTCTCCATCGCCGATACGAGCAAACGTAGCCGAAAGCCCTCCCCTAGAGGGAAGTCGCGCTCCTGGGAAAACGCAGACGGCGATGTCGACTACTACGCGCTTGCAGGCGCCCGCCAAGATCAACCTGACGCTGGAGGTTTTGGACCGTCGGCCCGACGGATTCCACGGGCTGCGTAGCTTGATGGTGCCGCTCGCGCTGGCGGACGAGATCGTTCTCGAACCGGACGAGACGTTCACGTTCCGCTGCGACGATCCGCGCTTGGGACCGAACAATCTGGCCGAGCGCGCCTATCGGGCGCTCGCAACCAAGGCGCCGGCGCATATCGATCTGCACAAGCACATCCCTATCCAAGCCGGCCTCGGCGGCGGTTCGAGCGACGCCGCAACCGTGCTGCTGGCCGCTATGGAAGGCGCCTTCGGCCCGCTGCCCGGCCGCGAGTGGCTCGAGATCGCGCGGACCCTCGGCTCCGACGTTCCGTTCTTCCTGGTCCAGACCGGCGCGCTCGTGGAAGGTACCGGCGAACGGGTGACCGCCGTTGGGGCCCTGCCGCCATGGCACGTGCTGATCGTCAAGCCGCCGGTCGGCGTATCCTCGGCCGAAGCGTATGCCGCGCTCGACCTGAGGCCGCGCCCGTCTCGGCCGCGCAACGACTCGGTCAGCCTGCGCGCACTCGACGCTTTGCAACGCGGCGCGTTCGACGAAGTCTACGCCCTGATGCAGAACGATTTCGAGGAGGTCGTCGCCGGCGCCCATCCGCCGATCGCGACGGCGCTTGCCGCGTTGGGCGAAGCCGGATGCAAGCGCCCCATGCTCGCAGGGTCCGGCGCGTGCGTCTTCGCACTGCTGCGGACCGAAGCGGAGTCCGCGGCGATGAACGAGGCGCTACAGATCCCGGACGACTATCAGACGTTCGCGACGTCGTTTGCACAGCCGCCTACCTGGCGCGGTACGGTTCCCGCGTGAGCGGAATCACCGCGATCGTCCTCGCGGGCGGTCCGGCCGACGATCTCTCCGCTACGCAACCCGGCGCACCGAACAAGGCCTTCGTCGAGATCGGCGGCAAGACGCTCGCGCAACGCACAATCGAAGGATTGCGATCGAGTCACGAAGTCGGGCGCATCATCGCGGTCGCGCCGATGAGTGCGCATGGACGTCCGGCGCTCGTCGGCGCCAATGAGTGCCGCCCCGACGGTACTCGTATCACCGAAAGTTTGCGTAGCGGTCTCGCCGGTCTGCCGCCCGACGAGCTCGTGTTGGTCGCCGCCTCGGACTTGCCGATTCTGACGGAGCTGGCGGTCTCCGACTTCGTCCGCCGTTCGCAGACCGCCGATCCGGACGTCGGCTACGGATGTTTGGAGAAGCGCGCGCATCTGAGCGCATATCCCGATATACCTCACACGTGGGCACCGCTACGCGGTGGCACCTACTGCGGTGGCGGGCTGCTCGCGATCAAACCACGTGCCCTTCCGGAACTCGAACGTTTCATCGAAAAGCTCGGCGTGGCGCGTAAGAATCCGCTGGCACTGGCTTCGATCTTCGGCTGGGACGTCTTGCTCAAGTTCGCGATCCGACTACTGAGCATCGAAGAAGCCGAAGCCCGCGCCAGCACCCTCCTTCGCATGAAAGCCCGCGCAATCGTCTCGCCCTACGCCGAAACCGCCGTCAACGTCGACCGCGTCAGCGACATCGCTCTCGCGGAAGCGTTGGTCGCTACTCGGGAGTCGTCCAGCGTTTGAAGAGATTGTTCGGAATTCCGAACTGATCGAGGGCCTTGCCGACGGTGTGGTTGACGATGTCCGCGACGCTTTGGGGCTTGGCGTACATGGCGGGCATCGGCGGCAGGATCGTCGCGCCGATCTCGGCGAGTTGGGTGAGCGTACGCAGGTGCCCGAGGTGGAGCGGCGTCTCGCGCACGACCAGCACCAGGCGGCGGCGCTCTTTCAAGCAGACGTCGGCGGCGCGAACCAACAGCGTGTCGTTGAGCGAGTAGGCAATCGCACTCGCGCTCTTGATCGAGCACGGGATCACGAGCATGCCCTCGGTCACGAACGAGCCGCTCGAGATCGACGCGGCCAGGTCTCTCTCGCGATAGACGACATCCGCCAGCTTTTCGAAATCCGTCGGCGCATAGGGCGTCTCGAGCGCAAGGGTTCGCTTCGCGGCGTCCGTCAGCACGAGGTGGGTCTCGATGCCTTCGACCGACCGGAGCGCTTGAAGCGCCGCGTATCCGTATGCGCTGCCGCTCGCACCGCTGATGCCGACCACGATTCGTCTCACCCCACGCGCTTTTGACGGTCCTCGCAAGGGCGCCTGGTACTGACCTGGAAAGCAACGGAACTTCATGATCGACGAGCACGTCGCGCTGCGCCTACTGCGCTCGCCCGCTTCCGGTGTCCCGCACGACGTCGCCGCCGCTCTGGCGGTCGTCGCGACGCACGTCGGCGGCCTGCGTCAGGCGATCTCGCGCGAGCGGCTCGCACTCGGCGCCGACGATCGCGACACGGTCTTCGCCTTTGCCAAGAAGCTCGACGCCTACGAGAGCGATCCGAACGTCTTCGCTGACGTCCCCGTGCTCGCGCCGGCGGCGCCCCCCTTCGACGGTTCCGTGGTGCTCGCCGCATCCGTCGATCGCGAACCGGGTGCTTCGCTCCGTGCGCGCCAGCCGCACTTCTCGGCCTCGGCGCTCAACGCGTACTCGGACTGCGCGCGGAAGTGGTACTACCGCTATACGTGCAACGCGGTCGAAGATCGCGGCTCGTCGGCCTCGTTCTACGGCACGGCGTTCCACACCGCGCTCGAATACTTTCACGAGACCTTCATCCACCCGGAGGCTGCCCACGAGCGCGAGATGCGCGAGCGGGTGCGCTCGGATATCTCGAGCGCCTTCGCTGGGCACCGGGAAGACTTCGATACGGCGGTCGAGTACGAACTGCAGGTCCGACGCGCGCAGCGCACGGCGCAGCGGTACGTGACTTGGCTGGTCGCGAAAGCGCGCCGCGCGCCGTTCACCATCATCGGGCGCGAACTTCACGCCGCCATGAAGGTCGGCGGGTACGATTTCATCGGCTTCATCGACCGCCTCGATCGAGACGACGCGACTGGCAACGTCGCGATCGTCGACTACAAGACCGGCGCGATCGCCGAGAGCGCGGCCGAGTACCGCGAGAAGGTCCGCACGTTCCACGACTTCCAACTCCCGTTCTACTACTGGGCGCGCGAGGCCGAAGGCGACCGGGTCGCGACCCTCTCGCTTATCCCGCTCAAGGACGCCTCGGCCGATGTGCGCCCGATCGAACTCGAAGTCGTTCCGGTCGCGCGCGAGGATACGCGGCGCAACAACGCGCCGATCGGCACGATAGGGATCGCCGACCTGGAGCGCGCTCGCGTGAAGATGGGCGAGCTCTGCCGGATATTGAGCGACGGCTCGCTCGAGTCGTTCCCGGCTACGAACGATCCTGGCGCCTGCACCTATTGCGCGTACAAACTCGCCTGCAACGATCGCCCGGCGACGCCCGAAGAGAAGTTCGCGCGATGAGCGTCGCGATCGTGGGCGGTCCCGGCACCGGGAAGACCACTCTCCTTATCGAGCGCTATCGCGCGGCGGTCGCGCGTGACGGCGCCGAGCGCACGCTGCTACTCGCACCGACGCCGTTCGTTCTCGACGCATTGCGACGCCGGCTCGGTGAACCGGCCGGCACCACGTTCGGCGCCCTCGCGGCCGAGTTGACCGGGACCCGGATCGTCGACGAGATCGCCGCCGAAGCGCTCTTCGAACGCGCGGCCGCGCCGTTGCTCGCGCTCGAATGGCCCGAGATCATGGACGCGACCGTCGATATCGAGGTCTCCGGCCTGCGCATGCCGTCGCGCTTCCTCGAATCGGCCTTCCGTTTGGTGCGCAAGTTGCGCGAAAGCGTCATCGCGCCCGAGGTGTTTCTGCAGAGCTCGATGGTCGGTGCGACTTCGTTCTACGGGCACACGCCCAACCTCGCGCACAGCGACCTGCTGATGTATACGAAAGAGACCCATCGCGATTCGCTGGCCGTGGACGGAGCCGAACTCCAACGGCAGTTCAAACATGAGATCTATCTCGCGAAGATCCTGGCCAAACTCTACCGCTCGTACGTCGACCTGCAAGAGCGCGAAGGTGCTATGACCGGACGCGATGCGATCGTCGAAGCGATCGCCTCGATCGGCGCGCGAGCCGATCTACAGGCGGCCGTGCGCGCGCGCTGGTCGAGCGTCTTCGTCGACGAAGCGCAAGAGCTCAACCTCGGCGAGCTCGGGCTGCTCCAGGCGATTCGAGGCGCGGCGCTCGACGATGTCACGCTCGCGGGCGACCCGAACGGCGCGACCGGAACGTTCCGCGGCGCGCGGCCCGACCGCGTCTTCGCTCTCGCGACGGAGCGGATCGAATCTGCCGATCGTCATCGCACGCGACAGACCGCCGACCCGAGCGCCCCCCACCTGCGGCTCTATCGCGCACGCGACCAGCGCGCAGAGGCGGAGTTCGTCGCCGACGAAGTGGCAGAGTTCTTGCGCTCCGGAACGCCGCCCGACGAGATCGCGGTGCTCTTCCGCTCCGTGCGGCACGTCCGCATCTACGAAGAAGCGCTGCTGACGCGCGACGTCCCGGCGATCGCGGTCGGTGATGCCAACGTGTTCGAAGATCCTCGCGCGCTCGACGCGATGGCTCTGCTCTGGAACGTCTACGATCCGTTCCGCCACGATTACATGCTCCGCACGCTCGCCGGCCCGGCGATGGCGCTCTCGGATGCGACGCTCGCGAGCCTCTGCGGCGAGCCCCCCGACGCGCAGACGCTCCTGTTCGAAGAGGACGATGCGTCGCCCGCGACCCGCGCGAGACGCTGGGATCCGCGGCGCGACCTACGCTTAGGCTGGAACGTCACGCGCGGCGAAGCGGATGCATCGCTCTCCGATCTCGCGCGCGCGCGCCTCGAGCGCTTCCGTGCTCTGCGAGCGGGTTGGGTCGAAGTTTCGTCGCGCATCGCGCTCGTCGATCTCGCGCGCCTCGTGTGGAGCGAAGGCCTCGCCCAGCGCGGCGCGCCTACGTCTGCGCCGGCGCGCACACAGGCCGCCATCCTCCGTCGGCTCGTGGTACGGATCGCCCGCTTTGCCGAGGCGAACGCGAGCGCCACCCTCGGCGACTTCCTCACCGATGCCGAAGTCCGCGCGCAGAGCGAGTTCGAAAGCTGCGAGGAGAGCGCCGAGACCGGCTTCGTGCGTCTGATCTCGATCGAGGCCGCTCGCGGCTCGGAGTTCGATCGGGTCGTCGTCCCGAACGCGAAGCCCGGCGCGTTCCCGCGTTGGTACGTGCCCGACTCGTTCGTCTACAGCCCGAATCTCGGTACGATCGCGAAGGATAATGTCGGCGACGGCACGGCCGCGCGGACGGCCAAGTTCTCGTACTACGTCTACCGCACCAAGGCACGCGAGCGCTACAATGAAGAGGAGCGCCGCGCGTTCAACTATGCGCTCTCCCGCGCGCGCAAGACCGCACTCGTCACCGCCTGGGATCGTCCGACCCGCGGCCTGACCGCACCCGAATTCTTGCAAGAGCTTCGCGCCGCACGAAGCCTCGGCAGCGAGGATCTGACACCGCGATGACGCCGAAACTCGTGCAAATACCCGCCGACCGCTACGCGCGCGAGGTCCTACCGCGCTCCGCCAAGCTCTGGGCGGGCCGACGCGACTTCGAGACCTACGCGCGCCAGACCACCGAGATCGCTCGCTCCGCCTATGGGCGCACATCGTTCGCGACGTTCGGCTTCGAAGATGGAGGCACGCGCGTGGCTTCGTTCAAGCGCTACCTCCGCACGATCCGCTTCGGGAACGAGGCATTGCACGCGGCCGGCATCGGTGCGGTTTTCACACCGGAAGAGTTCCGCGGTCGCGGCTATGCCAGCGCCATGCTCGCAAGCATGCTGGACGAACGCCGTGCGGCCGGCGACGACGTCGCGTACCTCTTCTCCGATATCCGCCCGCAGTTCTATGCCGAGATCGGATTTGTGGAGCTCGCCTCGCGCGCGATCTCGCTCCGTGCGGACTCTCTCCCGACGACCCGCGTTACGGTCGAGCGCCTCGAAACGCGGGACTGGCCCTCCGTGCAGCGCGTCTTCGCCGCGCGCGATGCCGACCGAGAGTGGGCCTTCGAGCGCAACGCCGCCGTTTGGAATTGGATCCGCCTTCGCATCAAGCACGGGTCCGAACATACGGCCGGCAGTGAGACGAACCTCGTGGTCCGCCGCGGCCGAACGCTTACGGGCTACATCCTCGGCGTTCGCGCGCCCGAGCACGATGCCTACATCGTCGATGAGTTCGGCTGGAACGAGCGCGACGAGGACGTCGTCGCTCCGTTGCTCCGGGCCGCCGCCGGCGATCTGCGCCGCATCGTCGGCTGGCTACCGCCCGATCGGGCACGTGCGTTGCTCCCACGCGGCGCCGTCCGTCGACGCAAAGATGCCATCTTCATGGCCGCACCACTCACCAAGCTCGGTCAAGCGTGGTTCGAAAGCGCCCGCGTCGCCAACCCCGCCGACGGCGTCTGGGCGACCGATCATGTTTAGCGCGGGGCGAACAAGCCGATCTGCGCGGGCTCGCCTTCGGTGATGTTGGCGAGTCGCGTGCCGAGCAGACGCACGGGCGTGCCGTGCACGTCGGCTCGCTTGAGGCAATGCAAAGCGGCACGATAGATGCGACGCGCCTCGCGCGTCGGCTCCGTCAAGGCGACTTGGCGGACCAGATTGGTCCGGTCGGCTTTGCGGATCTTGATGCCGACCGTTCCGGCGCTCAGACCGTGGCGCTCAAGGCTCTCGGCGAGTTCGATCGCTTGGATCTTGAGCACCTTGATCAGTTCGGTTTCGTCGGTGACGTCGTACTCGAACGTCTCCTCGGTCGAGATCGAGCGCGTCTCGCGTGAGGTGTCGACGATGCGGTGATCGACGCCGGAAGCAAGATCGCGGACGCGTTCGGCGCTCGAGCCGAAGAGCGTCCGCAGGTCCGCTTCGTCGAGGCGAGAGACATCGCCGATGGTGGCGATGCCGTATGCTGTCAGCCGATCCTGCGTCTTCGGCCCGACGCCCCATAAGCGCCCGACCGGTAGTGGCTCGAGAAACGCGCGCTCGTCGCCGGGGGAGATCGCGAGCAGACCGTTCGGCTTGCAGAAATCCGAAGCGATCTTGGCGATCATCTTCCCGCTCGCAACGCCGCCACTCACCGTCAAACCGACGGCCGCGAGGACGTTCGCGCGGGTCTCGCGCGCGAACGCGGTCGCTTCTTCGAGCGAAACGTCACCGACTGCGATGAAGGCTTCGTCCATCGACAGGCCCTCGACCGCCTGACCGCCGGCGCCGAAGATCGCGAAGATCTCGCGCGAGACGGCCCTGTACTTCGCCATGTTCGGCGGCACGACGATCAGATGCGGGCAGGCCTCGAGCGCTCGATACAGCGGCACGGCGGATTTCACGCCGAACGGGCGGGCTTCGTACGATGCGGTCAGGACGACGGCACGACGGCTGCTACCTGCGACCGCGACCGGTTTGCCCGCGAGGGATGGATCGTCGCGGATCTCGACGCTTGCGTAGAACGCGTCGACGTCGAAGTGCGCGACGAACATCGCGCTATAGGGCGGCCGCTGCCGCTCCCTTGAAGATCGCGCGGATGGTCTGCATGTTGCGCTCGTCGTCTTCGTTCTTGCCCGGCGTCTCGAGGATCGCCGTCTTGGACGCGAGTTCGGGACGAGCCGCGAGGGCGCGGAAGCCGTCGAAGCCGATCAGGCCGTCGCCGATATGGAAGTGGCGATCGCGCGCGGCGCCGAGCGGCACTTCGGTGTCGTTGAAGTGGAAGATGTGCAGATTGTCGAGGCCGAGGTGTTCTTCGGCGTCGTTCACGAACGCATCCACGCCGGCGGCATCGTCGATCTTGTATCCGGCCGCCCACGCATGCGCCGTGTCGAGGCAGACGCCGAGTTGCGGATGGTCGACGCTCGCGAGGAAGCGCCCGAGCTCCTCGATCGTGCCGCCTGCCAGGTTGCCGGCACCGGCCGAGTTCTCCATCACCAGTACGACGCCGGGCTGGATCGTCTCCAGCACCGTCGAGAGCGCATGGCAGATCGCGACGAAACCTTCGTTCCGATCGCGTTTGCCGTACGAGCCGAGGTGGGTGTTGACGTAGTGGATCTTACCGACAGCCGCTGCTTCGAGATCGTGCTCGAGCAGGCGCATCGAGCCGTCGTAGATCTTCGGGTCGTCGCTCGCGAGATTGATCAGATACGGCGTGTGAATCACGCACGGGTCGAGATCCGCCTCGGCGCGCAGCTTGGCGAAGCGTTCGAGCGCGGACCGATCGATCGGGCCGGTGCGGTACGAGCGCGGGTTGCTCGAGAATATCTGCATCGCGGCGCAGCCCTGCGATTTCGCGTACTCGACCGCGGCCGGATAGCCGCCCGAAACACCGACGTGCAGGCCGAAGCGCACTACGCTTCCTCAGCGACTGCTTGCGGTTCTTCCTCGACGCGTTCTTCTTCCGCCGCCTCTTCGACGGATTCGATCTGCTCGGGGAGCAGCGGCGGAATCGTCGCGCTCAGCAGGTCGAGTTCGAGAGGCTGACCCGGCTCGAGTTCCAACTGCGGCAGATCGTCGAGCGAGCGCAGACCGAACGACTCCAGGAACGTGGTCGTCGTCTTATAGGTCATCGGCCGACCGACGACGTCCTTGCGGCCGGCTTCGGCGATCAGTTGACGGTCGAGCAACGTGCTCACCACACTATCCGAGTTCACACCGCGGATCGATTCGATCTCGCCCTTGGTGACAGGTTGCATGTGCGCGACGATCGCGAGCGCTTCGAGCGCCGGCGTCGAGAGGGTGGTCTTGGGCGGCAGCAGGTAGGCCTCGACGGCCTCGCGCGCGAGCGCGGTCGTGGCAAAGCGATAGCCGCCGCCGACTTCGCGCACGGTGATGCCGCGATCCGAGTACGTCTCGGTGATCCGCGCCAGTGCGGAGGCTACCGCGACTTCGGTCGCGCGAGTGAGCTTGGCGATCTGCTTGATCGTCAGCGGCTCGGACGCTACGAAGAGCAGCGCCTCGATCGGGCGCGCAATCGCTTCGACGGTCTCTTCGAGTTCTTCGGTCTCGGTGATCTCTACGGTCATGCTTCCTGCGGGTCTTTCGTATATGTGAAGAGTCGTATGTCGTCGAAGAGTTCGGGTTGTTCGTACGAGATGCGATGGCGGCGGATCAATTCCAGAATCGCCAAGAACGTGATCACGATCGTCTCGCGATGCATCCCGAGCTCTTTACAGAGTTCCGAGAAGAGAACCTCGCCGCGTTCGGCGACTCGCTTGGCGATGTAATCCATCGAAGCCAGGAGCGAGACCCGCTCGCGCGCGATCGAACGCTTCTCCGGACGCGCCTGCTGGAGCATCGCGATGAAGGCCCGGCCCAGACGCGACGGATCGACCCGGTAGCGCTGGATCACGTCGCTGGTCGGATCGCCCAGATCGCGATAGAAATATCCGCTCGCCTCGGATTGACGTTCGCGCAGCTCTTCGCCGAGCTCCCGATACTTCGAGTACGCGATCAAGCGGCGGCGCAGACGCTCTTCGACTTCTTCCGGCGTGTCGGAATCGTCGTCCAGGAACTCGGCCGGGATCGGCGGCAGCAACGCCTTCGATTTGAGGAAGACGAGCGTCGCGGCGATGACCAGATACTCGGCGGCGACCTCGACGTCGAGCGACTCCATCATGCGTACGTACTCGAGGTACTGTTCGCAAACGCTCGCGAGCGGCACGGTCGCGATATCGAGCTGCTGATCTTTGATCAGGCTCAGCAACAGATCGAGCGGACCGTCGAAGACATCGACCTGGACGTGGCAAGCCGAACCATTCTCCCCGTCGGCCGAGGCCGTCGGGTCGAGGTCGGCATCAGTACTAGTGGTCAAGACGTCGCTTGTTCGGCCTGGCGTGCGACGAACGGAATATCTCCGAACGCGGCGGGGTTGGCGGTGATGTATTCGAGCGACATATCGACCAGACGCTTCTCGTTCACGTACTTGAGGGCGCGACGGGCGGCGCCGATGTCAAACCAGCGGGCTTCGTCGACCTCATGATCGTGATTTGCGGTATCGCCCGAGAGGTAGCGCATCAGGTAGAACGTCACCGACTTCTTGTGCTTGTTCTTGGCGACGTAGAACCAGTACGAAATCTCGGAGAGGCGCATGATGATCTCGCCCCAGCAGCCGGTCTCTTCGCGGACTTCGCGGATGGCGGCCATCTCGTTGGTCTCGCGCGCTTCGAGGTGGCCCTTGGGCAGCGTCCAAATGCGTGGCGAGCCACGGCCGATGAGCAATGCATCGAACCCGGCCTCGTGCCGACGCAGCACGAGTCCACCCGCCGAGACCTCGTATTTGATCCGCATGAAAACGCCCCAAGAGAGCAACCGTGAGATGGCAAAGGCGCCCTGTCCGACGCCCTGCGATTACCCCTATTATAGCGCGAAGCCCCAAGAGGGCGGCCCGAAAAGGTCTCTCCTTCTTTTACGAGGGGCGGGCTCTGGACCGACCGATCAGCCGCTCGCTACCGGATGCCAACGCAGGTCCGGCTGGCGGGCGGCGCGGGTTTCGTCGACGCGGCCGACGACCGTGTTGATGGGAGCGTCCATGATCGCTTGCGGATCCGACTTGGCAGTCGCGATGATCTCGCGCAAGGCCGCGATGAAGGTGTCGAGCGTCTCCTTCGATTCGGTCTCGGTCGGCTCGATCATCAGGCACTCGGGTACGATCAGCGGGAAGTATAT
>JALYSX010000103.1 GCA_030854585.1 Vulcanimicrobiota bacterium | reverse complement strand
TCCGAACCCAGTTGCGAGGAGAGGAACGAATCCTTTTCGGAGGCCTCGAGGATCACGGCGCCTGCGCCGTCACCGAACAGGATCGCGGTGCCGCGATCGCTCTGGTTGGTGATCTTGGAGAGGGTCTCGGCGCCGATCAGCATCACGCGCTTGTAGACGCCGGCGCGCACGAGGCTCGAACCGAGGGTCAGTCCGTAGATGAACCCGCTACAAGCGATCTCGATATCGAAGGCCGGTTTGTCGGTCGCTCCGAGGGCGGATGCGACGATGCAAGCGGTCGCGGGGAACGGATAGTCCGGCGTCGCGGTCGCGACGATAAAGCAGTCGATATCCGTAGCGCTAAGGGTCGTACGGCCGAGGGCATCGCGTGCGGCGGCGATCGCGAGATCGCTCGTCGCCTGGTCCGGTGCGGCGTAATGACGGCGCTTCATGCCGGTCCGCGAAACGATCCACTCGTCGGACGTCTCGAGGGTCTTCTCGAAGTCCGCGTTCGTCACGATGCGATCGGGCGCGTAGCGTCCGACCGCGGCGATCTTTACGCCGGTAGCGCTCAAAGGGACGCTTTAGCCGTGCGAATGGCCGGCGTGATCGTCTTTGACCGCGACGACTTGACGCCCGTCATACGTCCCACAGGTCCCGCACACGAAATGCGGGCGCTTCGGCTGATGACATTGCGGGCATTCTACCACCGTCACCGGGTTGAGCTTCCAGTTGGCCGCACGGCGGCTGCGCGTCTTGCTGCGCGGAGTCTTCCATTTAAGGTTAGCCACGATCGTCTCCGATAGTACACGAGCAACCGCCCGTGTTGAAATTCGTCCCGCACGTTCCGCACATCCCCGCGCAATCGTCTTTGCAGCGGAGCCCGAGCGGTAACGCGCTGAGCAGTACTTGTTGCACGAGGTCCGCGACGTCGAGACGATTGCTCGTCACTACGTTACCTTCTCCGAACGGATCGTCCTCACGGGCGACCGACGGATCGATCCGCTCGTCGATCTCCACGCGCATCTCGCGCGTGACATCTTCCAAACAGGCATCGCACTCGCCATGGACTTGTGCTTCGACGTCCCCTAGGATCTCGAGCCAGCGATCCGCCGAGCGCACCTCGAGGTGCACGAGCGCGGGCCGCGGGAAATCGAGGCCCTCGAACGGCTCGAGCGCCACAACGTCGTCAACCAGGATGCGCTGCCCGCTTCCGGCCAGCAGACCGCCGATATCAACTTTGTGCGTTTGAACCATAGCCGTCGAAACATATCGGGGCCCCGCCAAGGGGCCCCTTTAGGTCTACGACATTGTAGAGCCCACCGGGGGGCTTGTCAAACGGAGGTGTCTGAGGGATGGACGGACGCCATGAATGTTTCCAGAACGTCCGACCTCGCCGCCCGGGCGGGTGGCCTTCGCTCCCGAGATCGCCGCCGCCGCCTCGCGGAACGGCATCGACCCCAGCTTGCTCGCCGCCGTGGCCGCCCAAGAGACGGGAGGACCCGACACCAACGCCAGCGCCAATATCCTCGGAGACGCCGGCCACGGACACGGCGTCTTCCAAATCGACGACCGCTGGCATGCCTTCGCCCAATCCCCCGCGGCCATGAAACCGGCCGCCAACGCCCAGTACGCCGCTCACATGATTCGCGGGCTGTTGACAAGTTCGGCGGCGACGTCCATTCGGCGCTCTCGTCCTATAATGCCGGCTCGTCTCATGCCCAGGGGACGACTACCCGCTGGGGCGACGGTCAGATGCTCGGCTACGCCGATTCGGTGCTGCGCCACTACCGCCGGATCGCCGGGAGCGCGGGCGGCTCCCCGCCCGCTCCCGGCAAAACGACCGGCCCGGCCGCCTGCTCGATCCCGGACCCGGGGAGCCTTCTCGGCGAAGCGGTCGCCGAGAGGCCGACCAACCTCGGCTCGGTCAACGCCCTCGCAGACTACCACCGCCGCTCCTACCGCGACCTCGCGCCGCAGTCGGATGGCGACCCCTTCGCCGGGATCCTCGGCGACGACACTCCCACGGAGTAAGGAGCAGGCCATGTCATTTCTCGCAGCCCTCGTCCCTGCGGCCATCGGCATGCTCGGCGGCGCCGCCGCCGGCAACGCCGTCGGATCCGCCGCCATGCAAGGCCTCAACACCGCCGACGAGACCTTCCAGCTGGGTCTCTACGCCGAGCAGATGTAGCACCAAGAGCATATGAG
>JALYSX010000100.1 GCA_030854585.1 Vulcanimicrobiota bacterium | reverse complement strand
CGCCGAAAGCGTCCGAGCCCCTGTTGCGAGAGCGGTACCCTGAGTAACGAGAGCAAGACCGCGATGGGAATGCAGTAGATGATGAAATTGGCGATACCGTTTGCGATATCGAAGGGCATGTGCGATGAGATTGCCGCTAGAATCGCATCCCGCGCGTTGGAGAATCCGGGAGTGCGCAGGCCAGCGCCCGCAACATGGTTGAAACGCATGCCCTCGAGCAGAGTCGCAAAGAAGATGATCGTGCACACCGCGATCTGCAACGCGAGAAGCCTCGGTTTCCGCACGCTACCGGCCGAATCGTCATCCGTGAGCCACCTGGTCAGCAAACAAAAGATCGCGAGCGCCACCGCCGTGATCAGCGTCCCCGTGCCGTTGTGGTCGACCAACTGAATACTCTCCGCGATCGCGAAGAGCACGACAAAACCCAAGAACGCCGGTCTCACACGAAACCTCATACTGCCGCACGCGTTTCGTCCTGCGCGATATGCAACCTTCTGTAGGCGGCCTGGCGACGTACGCGAACTATCCGAACCGCACCATCGCGGCCGCGGACGTTCCGGCAATGCTGTGAGCGAACGATCGCAACTGGGCGGCGAACCTGCCCTACTACAAGCCGGCGCTACGGACGCGCGTACGTTCCGGTGAGGGAGGCCTTGCCGAGCGTATGCGCGCCTGCCGCGAACTCCACCAGCGCGCCGGTCGCGTTCTCATCCAGACCGAGCGACGGCACGTCGAGTGCGTGGATGGTGAACGTGTAGCGGTGCTCCGGTCCCGGCGGCGGACACATGCCGCTGTAGCCCTTCTCGCCGAAATCGTTATGGCCGAGGATGGCCGCTCCGCTCGCGCCACGCGCGCCCGCGCCGGCCGCGAGTTCGCGCGTATCGCCCGGAATGTCGAACATCGCCCATGATAGAACCCGCCGGAGGTCGGTGCATCCGGATCGTGCACGACGATCGCGAAACTCTGGGTTCCCTCGGGTACGTCGCTCCACCGCAGATCCGGCGAGCGATTCTCCCCTTCGAGGCCAAAGCCGCGATAGACCATGCTCTCCGGCGTGGCCGCGCCATGCGCGAACGTCGAACTGGTCAGTTTCATGACGGCTTCTTCACCCGGTCGAGCCGGACCATGACCTTCTTCCCGCGGATCGTCGTGTCGCGCAACGCCGCGATGATCCGGGGCGCGTCTTCGGCCGGGACTTCGACCAGCGAGAACGCATCCGCGATATCGATCGAACCGATGTCGCGCGAGTTGATCCGGGCTTCGTTCGCGATCGCGCCGACCAGGTCGGCCGGACGGACGCGCGATCCGCGACCGATGCCGATGTAGATGCGCGTCATCGTCACCGGACCGGTCCGCGGCGCGGCGTCGCTGCGTGGTTTGAAGAGCTTGACCGGCGCCTGCATCGGCGGCGGCGCGATCGGGATCTCGGCTTCTTCGGCCGCGCCCTCACGGGTGTCGTAGAGCTTGACGGCGGCGGCGGCCAAGTCCAGGATGTCGCGCCCGCTCGCGAGCGTCTCGACCAGATTGCGGTAGCGGTCCAAGTCGCCCGCGTCCATCGCCTCTTCCAAAGCAGTGCGGGTGCGTTCGAGACGACGCGTCTTCAGATCGTGGACGGTCGGAATCGCCTCGATCTGGATCTTGCGCTTGGTGTGCAGTTCGATGTTGCGGAGCAACCGCGACTCGCGCGCTTCGGCTAAGGTGATCGCGACGCCGCTCTTGCCGGCGCGGCCGGTCCGGCCGATGCGATGCACGTAGGCATCCGGCGAGGACGGAACGTCGAAGTTGACGACGTGCGAGACGTGCTCGATGTCCAGTCCGCGAGCGGCGACGTCGGTCGCGACCAGCACGTCGGAGCTGCCGTCGCGGAAGCGCCGGAGCACGCGATCGCGTTGTTCTTGCGAGAGTCCGCCGTGGAGCGCTTCGGCTTGATAGCCGCGAGCGCCGAGCGTCTGGGTCAGCTCGTCGACTTCGGTACGCGTGCGGCAGAATACGATCGCCGAGTTCGGGCCCTCCATATCGATCACGCGCGCGAGCGACGCGACCTTGTGCTGACGGAGCACGATGTAGGCGACCTCGCGGATCTTCGGTTTCTTGCCTTCCTGAGTCGTCTCGTTCGCGATCGTGACGTGGACCGGATCCTTGAGATGACGTTTGGTGATCTGGCGTATGCGCGGCGGGAGGGTCGCCGAGAAGAGCGCCGTCTGGCGATCCTTGTTCACGGCCGCCAAGATCGCGTCGAGTTCGTCGGCGAAGCCCATATCGAGCATCTCGTCGGCTTCGTCGAGCACCAAGAACTCGACCGCACTCAAGTCGAGCGTCTGACGATTGATGTGGTCGAGCGCGCGTCCGGGGGTCGCGACCACTACGTCGACGCCGCGCGTCAAGGCGCGCAACTGCTGGCCGTACGACGAGCCGCCGAAGATCGGGAGCACGGCGATGCCGAGTTCGCGACCGTATTTGTGGACCGCTTCGGCGACCTGCATCGCGAGTTCGCGGGTCGGCACCAGGATCAAGCCCTTGATGATGCGCTTGCCGCCCTGGTTCCGGCCGATCCGGTGGATCATCGGCAGGGCGAAAGCCGCCGTCTTGCCGGTTCCGGTCGCTGCCTGTCCGAGGACGTCGCGCCCTTCCACCAGCGGCGGGATGGCCGCCTTTTGGATGGCGGTGGGCTCTTCGTAGCCGAGCGCGGTCGTCGCTGCGACGATTCCCGCCTCGAGGCCTAGAGCTGCAAAACCGCCTGAAATTTCTACCGAATCCGAATCCATACGTCCGGAGAGATTCGCCGCCCGCGGTGAGCCCGCCCGCGTGGCACAGTGGTCCGGTTATGACGAAGAATCATCGGTTGGTGCTCGAGGTCGCCAGGCGCGAGGGCGTCGAGATCAGGGACATAAGTCTCAGTGCTCACGGAACTTGCAGCGCCTGTAAATAAGTTACCCGGTATGAAGAGATCGATCGCCTCGCGCGTTTCGGATCTGATCGACTTCACGCGTCGACCACCGTCGATGGAGTGGGTAACGCGGTCACGCTACCGATCGCGGGGAAGTAGCCGGCCTATGCCGACTTGCGGACAGTGTAGCCCACGCCGTAAACGGTCTCGACATACTCCGGCGCGGTCGCGTCGCGCTCGATCTTCTTGCGTAGGTTGTTCACGTGACGATCGAGCGTCCGTTCCAAGATGCCGCGATCGTTCTCGCCGAGGATGTCGAGCAATTGGGTGCGCGAGAGGACGCGGCCGGCATGCTCGACCAGGATCGAGAGCAACCGGAACTCGGTCGGCGTAAGCGCGATCGACCTCGAGCCGACGCGCACCAGATGGGCGGCTTCGTCGATCTCGAGATCGCGGACTTTCAGCCGTCGGGCTCCACCGGAGGGCGCGGCCCCGGCAGAACGCCGCAACACCGCTCGGATCCGCAAGAGCATCTCGCGCGGCGAGAACGGTTTGACGACGTAATCGTCGGCGCCGAACTCCATCCCGACGATGCGGTCCGTCTCCTCACCGCGCGCCGTCAACAGGATCGTCGGCGTCCGCGGCTGCGGGAGCAACTTCAACAAGTCCAGGCCGTTGCCGTCCGGCAGGTTGAGGTCGAGGACCAGCAGGTCGAAGCCGCACTGCGCGATGGCTTCGCGCGCCTTGCGTAGATTGCGCGCCGAGCGGACCTCGAAGCCTTCGCGGTCGAGGACGACGCCGAGCAAGGCGACGACGTTGGGGTCGTCGTCGATGATCAGGATGCGGCCGCTCACAGACTACGGAAGTTTGAGCACGGAGGACGCCGTCCTTCCGAACTGTTCGGGGGCCGCGCGAAGGTACGCGCGCGCACCCGGCCAGCGATAGATCCCAGGGGTCACCGACCGAACGAGGTAGTGGAGCTCGTAGATGCCCGGCTCCAGGTGCGAGGCGTAGCCGAAGACGCGGTCCGCGTAGACTTGGCGATCCTCGATCGCCCAACTATCGCCGCGCGCGACGGTCCCGGTGGTCGACGTCTGGAGCGAGGTGTCCATCGCTTCGAAGCCGGCCGGGATCGGATCTTCGATCGCGACGCCGTCGACCGGATGGTCGACGATCACCCGCACGCCGATGTCGTAGACGCTCCCCGTTACGAGCGAGAACGGATCGGTCAGAGCCGCGAGGTCCATACTCGCGACGGTCGCCGCCTGACCCGCCGGTCGAACCTCGCGCACCACGCGTAAGCCGGCCAGCCGGCCCGGTGCGTTCGCCGCGACCGGATAGGTGTAGACGATCACGTAGTGCACCGTTCCGCCCTGCGAATGGATCGAGAGCGCCCCCCTCTTCAGCGACGACGCCGGCAGATTCGCCGTCTGCGAGGACGCATCGGTGCCGAAGTGCACGGTGAGCAACGCGGTCCCACCTGCCGAGACGGAGGCGTCGAACGAGGCGAGCTTCTCGCGCGCGGCGTAGGCCGAGATCGCGGTCATCGCATCGGCCGCCGCGTCGAGCGTCGGCCAGCCGCACTTGCACGACTGTGAGGCGAGTGCGCGGACGGCACCGTCGATCTCGTCGGTGCCCGCCTTACGTTCGAGCAACAGTTGGAGCATCTGCGCTTGAGCGGAGATGGTCGTGCCGAGCCACCCCCAGCGCGTCGACATCGTCGCCGAGGAGTAGCGGCCGGTTCGATAGACGGACTGCATCAGACCGTCCGCCATGCTCGCGCCACGGCTCTCCCAGCCGTGAACGCGGAGCAGATAGCGCGCGAGCCGGATCTGGGTCGCCGAATCGAAGCCGCTCTGCGCGGCCACGATGTCACTGAGGAAATCGCTACGCCGGTCGCCGAGCGCATCCAGCCCCCAGAGCATCTCGAAGCGCATACGCGCAGCACAGATCGGCATGGCCTTGCACCAGCCGTAGCGCGACGGATTCGCGAGCGTCTTAGCCAGGTACGCCTTCAGCGAAGCGCGCGAAATTCCGGACGCATCCGCGCCATTCGAGAACCCGAGCGCTTGCGCCGCATAGGATGATGAGACCGGGTCGCTCTCGGTCGCGCCCGCGTAGAAGCCGAATCCGCCATCCGAGCGCTGGAGCTTCGCGATGCTCGCGAGCGCCGTCGAGCGTTCGGTCGCAGCGTCGTAGCCGGGTGCAAGGTGGTAGCGCTGCGCGAGTCGGCCGGTTGCGATCGCAACGATCGCACGACTCGCGGCGTCGTCGAGGAACGGGAGCGGGTCCGCCTTCATGGCATCCGAGGCCGGAACCGCGAACTGGGTGACGGCCGAGTTGGCGAGCGTGATCTGCATCGTTCCGCCCGCACTCCGATCGATCGGAACCAACGCGTCCTGCGCCGTCGCGCCGGTCTCGATGACCGACTCGGTCATTGCCCGGTCGCGCACTGTGAAGGGCGCCGCGAACGCATCGGTGATCGCGCCGACCGCCGAGGAGAACGCCATCTTCGTCGGCGCCGGCGACCCGACGACCATCGGGAAGCGGAACACCTGAAGCGCCGTTCCGAGGCTCTGCGCGCCGCTCAGCGCCCGCGGATCGCCGTTCGCGAAGGTGAGCGCGCCGGTCAACTGCGCGGTGTACGAGAGCGTGCCCGAGGAACCGGTCGAGTCGAGCGCGGTGATCCCGCCGTCGATGACGTCGCCCGGCCGCGCGAACTGCGGCAGGAGCGGATTGGTCAGCAGCGGTTTGGTCGCGATGAAGGTCGCATCGTTCGTGCCGAAGTGCGCGTCGTCGCTGCCGATCGCGACGACCATCGCGCGCCACGTCGTCAGGTCGTCCGGCAAACGGAATCCGACCGTCGCCTTACCGTTCGCGTCGGTATGCACGATCCGGTAGTAGGCCATCGGTTGGAAGTTGGTACGCACCCGCGTCGACCCGGCGCCCGCGAGGAAGCCACCGCCGTAGCCCCAGCCTTTCTCAAGGCCGGGTCGCTGCGTCTGCAAGACGAGGCGTTCGCGGCTATCCGCGAAGCGCACCGAGATCGGCTGATCTGCAAAGACGGTCTGCACCAGATCCGGCGCACGATAGCCCGTAAGTTGCAGGATCGATTCGTTCACCACCATCACGATCGCTTCGCCCGGCGCCGGTTTGCCGGCCATATCGCGGACCGTCAAGGCGATGCTCTGCTGCGTCCCCGGTTGGAGGGTCGCATGCTGCGGCACGATGCCGACCTCGAGATAGCGATTCTTTACATCGACTTCGAAGGCGGCGACGCCGACCCGCGAGAGACTATCGAGCGAGCCCGATTTCACGCCCGCCAGGGGCGCACCGCGACGCACCACCAGCGCCTCGACGGCCGCGTTCGGTACCATCGCCGGCGTGACTTTGAACGAGACCTCGGGGCCGTTGCCGACGGCGTGCACGATCGTCTTGGTGATCACGTCATTCCGGATCACCGCGAAGTAGACGTCGCTCTTGGCGTACGGGGAGGCGACCAGCGCCGTCGCCGTGTCGCCGACCTTGTAGCTCTTCTTGTCGAGCTTGACCTTGACGACGGCGGTGTCTTGCGCGCCCCAGTCCACCTCTCCCGCGCCGATCACGAAGGCTTGCAGATCGGTCGCGCTCGCATCGCCCTTGGCGCCCGTGAAGTTCGCGCGGATCCGGTACGGCCCGGCAGCCCCGGAATGCAACGCAACCGTCACGGCCGCGTCACCGCTGGTCGCGTCCGTCGATTCGACGGTGGTGTACTGGACCGAGTTCTGCGCGTCTTGGCCGCCGGACTGGAGGTGGGTGGCCGATCCGTAGGTCATCTTCTGCAACTCGACGTGCACGCCGCGGCCGCTCTGGAGTTTCCCGTTGAGATCGCTCGCGAGCATCTTGACGTCCATCGCCTTGCCCGCCTTCGAGACGAGCGGCGCCTGGAGACCGATGACCGCATCGCTCGCAAGCGCGGTGAACGTGGTCGTGGTATCGACCGCGCTGTTCGAGACGTCCGAGGCGGTCACGTCGACGCTGTACGTCATCGGGAACGGCAGATCGGCCGGGATCGCGACGCTCCGCGACCACGCGCCGTTCGCATCGAACGTGCCGTCGGTCTGAAGGACATCGGTATCGAACGAAGGTTGTTCGTCGGGCCAGAACCATTGACGCCCGAAGCTGTAGTCGTCGAGTCCTTTGGGCGCGAGATTCGCGATATCGCGCGTGACCGCGATCTTCGCTCTCCCGCCGTCCAGCGGGGCACCGAAGAGATAGACGGCCTTGGCATTCGCCGCGACCGTCCCGCCGGCGATAGCGGTCGCCTTATCGAGCGCGACGTCGAGCTTGAAGTTCGGCGGCTTGAACTCGGCGACCCGGACCTGACCGGAGATGTCGTTGCCGCTCGTCCCGACCGCATCGACCGTGTAGTATCCGAGCGCCTGCGACTGCGAGAACGGCACGACCAACGAGAAGACGCCGAACGCATCGGTCGTCTGGGTGCCGAGCGCGCGCGACACACCACTCGGATCGATCAACTTGACCTTGTAGGCGGCGTTCTTGTCCGCGATCACCGCGCCGGCGCGCACGTAGTACGCGATGCCGGTGATGCGCGCGCTCTCGCCCGGTTGATACATCTGGCGATCGCTGAAAACGGTGCCGCGCGAGAGCGGCTGACCATTCGACCAGCCGCCGTTCACGCCGTACTTGAAGATGCCGCCGTAGGATTGCACCGGCGCGGTCGTCCAATCCGAACCGCTGGTCGCGACCACGGTGACGTTCGGCGCCTCGTCCGCTTGACGTACGCCGACGTAGCAGGCCGCGATCGAGCTACCGGTGAGATCGAGGGTGCCGTCTGCACCGGTCGAACCGTTCGCGCAGAGCTGGGCGTTGTCGTTCCGGTCAACGCGGTAGAACGCGATCGAGGCGCTCGCGACCGGACCGCCGTCCGAGAGGTGCTGGAGCGCGACGCTGGCGCGATTCGGAAAGATCTGCGCGAATAGCCCGAGATCGGTCAACTGTACGAGCCCGCGATATGTGGGCGGATAGTCGCCGCCGAGATCGGCGCTCACGCCGTAGGCGAGCGCGCCCGTCGGGCCGCCGAGCTTTTGGACGAGCGGAATCGAGATCACGCTCTGCGCGTTGGTCTTGGCGCCCGCGATCGTCTGCGAAGGCCACGACTTCGCGTCGCCGAGCGACGCGAACGTGTTGTCGAAGAACGCCGACGCCGGCGGCCCGACCGGCACGAAGGTCGCCCGGTAGCGATTGCCCGGCACGTTGGTAGCGTAGATATCCAGCGCGACGTTCCCGCCGCTCGGGAAGACGTTGACGTCGCTCGGCGCCCAGAAACCGGGCGCGAAGATGCCGGTCTTGGCGACGACGGTATGCGCCGCGCCGAGGCTCTGCCCGAACGTATCGCGCAGTTTCGCCCCGACCGCGATCGTGTACGAGGCATCCGGATCGAGCAGGTATGGATTGACGGCGACGATGGTCGCGTCGTAGTCGCTCACTTTGAAGAGCCCGGTCGCATCCTTCGGTGCAGGGGAGAGTTCGAGGTTCCCACCGAGCGTCGCGGGATCGATCGGATTGTTGAAGCGGATCGTCGGATCGCCGTTGGCGAAACGCCCTCCGCTCGACGAGCCGGTGTCGGGGACGATCGTGAGGGGTGCGTACGTCCGCAGTATTCCGCCGAACGTCTTGGCCGTCGGGAGGTTGCCGACGGCGGGCTTGACGCCCGGCGCGATCGCTAGACGATAGGTGGTCGCTTTCTTCAGCTCGCGATGCGGCGTGAGATCGTAGACGTAGCTGATCTGCGACGCATCGAACGTCGCCGACGGGTCGTCGCCGGGCTGCGGGGTCTCCGTCTTCTCGAGCGTTGCGTCGACCGGCACGCTCTCGCCACCGCCGCGCAGGGTGGTGTTGGCGGCCAAGCTCGCGATGTCCACGGCGGCGTTTGCCGACATCGTCAGCTTCGGCGTGAGACCGGTCGGCTGCGGCGTTGGTTGATCGGCGCCTTCGCTCGCGGTGGAGAAATCGCTGAAGGCGAGTGGTGAAGTCTCGAAGGTCCAAGCCAGGTCGTAGGCCAGCGCGTCGCCCGAGAGATCGTGGAGTCCCTTCGTCAAGGTCACCCGCACGCGCGTCCCGATCGGGAGCGCCCGCTCCGGGACGAAGCCGATCATGCGGGGCGTCAAGACGACGAACTTGCCGGGGAGGTCGGGGTCGAGTTGGAGGTGGTCGAGCACCTCGCGCGGGCCGTCGCCTTCGAGTGCGCCGACCGTGGTGACGGGCTTTGCGAAGATCACCCGGATCTGCGAGAGCGTCTGAGCGGTCCTGGTCGGCGAGACCGAGGAGATCCAGGCCGGCAGGGTCGGGGCGGCCTGTGCGTCGATCTCAGCGAGCCGAGGCTGGTTCGCGATGCCGCCGCCTCCGCTCGAACACGCCACGATAAGCGCGGCAAGCGTTACGGCGAGAGCGAAGCGTACGCGCACGGCGACCTCCAAAGAGAACGGGCGCAAGACGCATCCGTCTACGAAGAGAATACCAGAGATATCGTGCGATTGTTCTCGTCGGCACTCGTCATCGCGTCGCTGGGCATCGTCATTATGGCCTATTGGGCCGGCATCGACGCCGCCGCGCTGCCGCACGGGCGAGGCGCGGTCGCCTTCACCGACCGCACGGGCGCGCCGCTCGGCACGGTTCTCGCC
>JALYSX010000099.1 GCA_030854585.1 Vulcanimicrobiota bacterium | reverse complement strand
TACGCTTCCTTGACGATCTCGAGCGTCTCCTCGACCAGCAGCGAGTTGATCGCTTCGCCGTTCGGATTCTGACGGTTGGGCGGCATCGGCGTCGCCATGATCTCGGTCGCCGCCGCGAGCGCTTCTGCCGCGTTCGTCGCGAACTTGATCTTGCCGGCCTTACCGCGGCCGCCCATCAGCACTTGGGCCTTGATCACCCAGTTGCCCGGGTTGGCGGCGACGAAGTCGGCAGCTTCTTGCGGCGTCTTGCAATGCAGCGACCGCGGCACGGGAATGCCGACGCGTTTGAAGAGTTCTTTTCCCTGATATTCCATGAGGTTCATAGCGGTCGTTAATCCAGTCTTCCGAGGAGCGAACGGGCGATGATGATCTGTTGGATCTCCGAGGTGCCTTCGTAGATCTCGGTGATCTTCGCGTCGCGGTAATAGCGTTCCACCGGGAACTCGGTGGTGTAGCCGTACCCGCCGTGGATCTGCACCGCTTCGGCGGCGTGCTTGCGCGCGGCCGTCGAAGCGAAGAGTTTAGCCTTGCTGGCTTCGACCGCAAACGGTTGGCCTGCATCGCAGAGCGCGGCCGCGCGATAGGTGAGCAATCGAGCGGCATCGAGGTCGGTCGCCATCTGGGCGATCTTGAACGACACGCCTTCGAACGCGCCGATCGGTTTGCCGAACGCGTGCCGGTCTTTGGCGAATGCGACCGACGCATCCAGACACGCGGCGAGGATCCCGGTCGCCTGCGCGGCGATGCCGATTCGTCCGCCCGCGAGCGCCGTCATGGCGTTGCCGAAGCCGCCACCCTCGGTGCCCAGCAGGGCATCGTCCGGAACCGCGACGTCGTCGAAGGCGAGGTCGCACGTGCTGCTCGTCTTGACGCCGAGTTTTTCGGTGACCTTCTCGACGACGATGCCGGGCAACGCATTGTCGATCAAGAACGCGCTCACGCCCTTGGCGCCGGCACCGCCAGTCCGGAACATGCCCATCGTGACCGCCCCGCAGGTGCCGTTGGTGCACCACTGCTTGCGGCCGTTGAGCAGGTAGCCGTTCATCGCCTTCTTCGCGCTCGCGCGGATCGCGGCCGCGTCGGATCCGACGTCCGGTTCGGTCAGGGCGAATGCGGCGATCGCATCCCCCGCCGACAAGCTCGGCAGCCACTTCTGCTTCTGCGCGTCGCTGCCGAGCTTCACGATGGCGTTGCAGATCATGGTATGCACCGAAAACGTCACGGCCGTACCGGCATCGACGCGCGCGAGCTCTTCAACAGCGAGCGCATAGGCGACATAGCCCGCGTCGACGCCGCCGTAGGCTTCGGGAACGATCAGGCCCATCAGCCCCGCGTCGGTCAGCTTCGTGTAGAGCGCGCGCGGAAAGGTGTGCTCGCGATCCCATTGCGCGATGAAGGGCGCGATCTCGCGCGCGGCGATCTCGGCGGCAAGGCCGGCAATCGCGCGTTGCTCGTCGGTCAGGCTGAACTGGGTCCGATCGGCGACGCTCATGCGTAGGTGTAGAATCCGCGGCCGCTCTTCTTCCCGAGCCAGCCGGCGGCGACGTACTGCTTGAGCAGCGGACACGCGCGATACTTGGTATCGCCGAACCCGTCGTGTAAGACGTCGAGGATCGCGAGGCACGTATCCAGACCGATGAAGTCGGCGAGCTGGAGCGGTCCCATCGGATGGTTCATGCCGAGCTTCATCACGGTATCGATCGCCTCGACCGAACCGACGCCCTCGAAGAGCGCGTAGATCGCCTCGTTGATCATCGGCATCAGTACGCGATTAGAGACGAAACCGGGGAAGTCGCGGACCTCGACCGGCGTCTTTCCCATCTGCACCGAGAGGTCGCGCACGAACGCATACGTCGCATCCGAGGTCGCAAGGCCGCGGATCACTTCGACCAGCGCCATCACCGGCACCGGATTCATGAAGTGCATGCCGACCACGCGTTCGGCGCGGCCGGTCGCGGCGCCCAAGGTCGTGATCGAGATCGACGAGGTGTTGCTCGCAAGGATCGTGCGCTCCGACGTCGCGACCGCGAGCGCGCGGAAGATCTCGAGCTTGAGTTCCAAGTTCTCGCTCGCGGCTTCGATCGCGATGTCGACGTCGAGGTCCGCGATCGCCGGGGCGAACGCGATGCGCGCGAGGGTCGCGTCGCGCTGGCCGGAGGTGATCCGTTCCTTCTCGACCGAGCGGGTGAGTTGCTTCGCGATACCACCGATACCGCGATCGAAGAGTTCCTTCGAGCGATCGTTCAAGAGGACGTCGTGGCCGCTTTGGGCGGCGACCTGCGCGATGCCGGCTCCCATCTGTCCGGCACCGATCACGGCGATACGATAGCTCACGGAGTCAGTCGACTCGGATCAGGACGGCGTCGCCCTGGCCGCCGCCCGAACAGATCGAGGCGATGCCGAGACCGCCGCCGCGCGCCCGAAGTTGATTGACGACGGCCCCGATGAGACGCGCGCCGGATGCACCGATCGGATGGCCCATCGCGACCGCGACGCCGTTGGCGTTGATCGCGCCTTCGGCCAGGCCGAGCTTGCGCGACGAGGTCAGGGCGACTGCCGAGAAGGCTTCGTTGATCTCCCAGACGTGGACTTGATCGTGTTTGAGCCCGTGCTTGTCGAGCAGCTTCTGCGCGGCCAGCGCAGGCGTCATACAGATGTAGGGCGAGTCCCATGCGACCGTGACGTGATCCACGATGGTCGCGAGCGCGGTGCGCCCGTGCGCTTTTGCCCAGGCCGCGTCCGCCACGATGACGGCGGCCGCACCGTCGTTGACGCCGGGTGCGTTGCCGGCCGTGATCGTGCCGTTCTTCTCGAGCGGGCGGAGCTTGGCGAGAGTATCGACGGTCGAGTCGCCGCGGACGGCTTCGTCGCGATCGACCAGCGCGAACGGAACGTCGCCGGTCACGAACGGCGCGTAGGCGTCGTAGTCGAGCGTGAAGCGTTCTGACGGCACGGGGCCGCTGCCGCGCACGTCGCCGCGCGAAGGGAGCTTGTCGACAACGACTTTCCCCTTGGCTTTGGTCGCGACTTTGACCGGGACGATCTCGGCGGAGAGGCGCCCGGCTTCGTGCGCGTCGTGCGCGCGCTGATGGCTCTGCGCCGCAAACGCGTCCTGCTCTTCGCGCGATAGGCCGAGCTCGTCGGCCACGATGCTACCCTGCGTCGCCATCGTCATCGGAAAGTATTGGTCCCAGAGGCCGTCGTGGATCATCGCGTCGACCAGTGTGCCGTCGCCGAAGCGATAGCCAGAGCGTGCGTCGCGCAACAGATAGGGCGCGTTCGACATCGATTCCATACCGCCGGCACCGATCAGCACGTTCGCACCCGCGTCGATTGAGCGCATCGCATTGACGACCGCGAGCATGCCCGAGGCGCAGACCTTGTTCACGGTGTCCGCAGTGACCGTCTTGGCCAAGCCGGATTTGAGGACGACCTGGCGGGCCGGATTCTGGCCGACGCCGGCCTGGAGCACTTCGCCGAAGACGACGTGCTCGATATCGGAGGGATCGACGCCGGAGCGCTCGATCGCGGCGGCCAAAGCGACCGAGCCGAGGGTGGTAGCGGTCAGAGGCGCAAGGGCGCCGCCGAGCTTCCCGAACGGCGTCCGGGCGGTGGAAAGAATCACGGTGGGCATAGGCCGCCTCGGGTTCTCTTGATGCTCAGAGGTTCCCTAGCCGCGTGCAGATGGCGCTGGAGTCGGGCTCGCAGGTGGCGCATTCGAGTTGGAGGGTGGCGTGGGTGATGCCGTAGGCGGACCGAAGCTGGGCGTCGATCTCGCGCAGGAGGGCATCCGCCTCGCTGACGGCCCGGTCGTCGATCTGGACGTGGGCGGAGAGGGCGTGCTCGCCCGAGCCGATCGTCCAGATGTGCAGATCGTGGACCGCGACCACCCCGTCGATCGCGCAGACGCATGCCGAGATGGCGCCCGTTTCCATGCCGCGCGGGACCGACTCGAGCAGGACGTCGGTCGCGTCGCGCAAGATCCCCACGACCCCGAGCACAATCACCGCGGCGACGAAGAGCGAGAGCAGCGGATCGATCCAAGCCGCCCCGGTCGCGACGATGACGAAACCGCCGGCGATGACCGCGACCCCGCCGACCGCATCTCCCGCGATGTGGAAAAGGGCCGCGCGCACGTTGAGATCGTGGTGGCCATCGCGCATCAGCAGGAGCCCGGCGCCGAGGTTGAAGACGAGTCCGACGAAGGCGATGCCGCTCATCAAGCCGCCCTGCGGGAGCGACGGATGTGCGAATCGCCCGATCGCTTCGTAGACGACGAAGATGACCGCACCGATCAAGAGCGCGCCGTTCGCCAATGCGCCGAGCATCTCGACCCGACCGTACCCGAACGTCCGGCTCGCATTCGCCGGTCGCGCCGCACCGATCGAGGCGAACAACGCGATCGCAAGCGCGAACATATCCATGCAAACGTGCACGGCATCGGTGACGAGTGCGAGCGATCCCGAACGCACGCCGCCCCAGAACTCGAGCGCCGCGACGAACGCCACTAAGACGAGCGCGAGACCGAGACGGACGCGCGTGGTCACTACTTGGTGATGAACGCCTTGAGGGCGAGCACTCCGAGCATGGCGCCGAAG
>JALYSX010000058.1 GCA_030854585.1 Vulcanimicrobiota bacterium | reverse complement strand
GATCTTCGTCGCGAACCGCTCGTTCGAAGTCTATCTGCATCAGAAGTTCTCGTACGATCAGATCGAGTCGCGCATGCAACTGCCGTTCTTCGGGAGTCGTTCGCTGTTGCGCGCGGAAGAGCGCGGCGAAGCGAACAACCAATATGCCTTGATGGAGACCGCCGGCATCCGGTACCCGCAGCAGTTCCCGTCGCCGGATGCGATCGATCGTCTGGTGATGGTGAAAGCGCCGCACGCCAAGATCTCGTTCGAGCGTGCGTTCTTCCTCTGTTCGTCGGCCGCCGAGTATCGCGAACAGGCCGAGAAGCTGATCGCGGCCGGCATGGTGACCGAGGACGGACTGCGTGGCGCGGTGATTGAGGAGTATGCGCTCGGGCCCTCCGTCAATCTGAACTTCTTCTATTCGCCGATCTTGGGCGAACTCGAGTTGATGGGCACCGACACTCGCCGGCAGACCAACCTCGAGGGATTCCGCAACGTGCCGCCCTCCGCGTTTGACGGTTTGCGAAACGTCCCGATGCGCTTGGAAGAGGCCGGGCACATCGCGACGACCCTGACCGAATCGACCTTGGAGAAGGCCTTCGACATGGGCGAGCGCTTCGTCGCTGCGGCGAAGTCGGCCAAGGCGCCCGGTATCATCGGGCCGTTCGCCCTGCAGTGCGTCATCGTGGCGGGTCCACCCAAGGCATTCGTCTGTTACGACGTCTCCTTGCGCATCCCGGGATCGCCCGGAACGCGTTATACACCGTACTCGGCCTATCGCTGGGGTCGCGACGTCTCCGTCGGGGAACGTATCGCGATGGAAGTCGCCTTTGCGCGCGACGGCGATCGACTCGACGAGATCCTTACCTAAACATCACTACATTTCGATTGGGGACTAGCATGGCTGAAGAAGTTACCGGCAAGATCACGATGCGCGGCAATCCGATGACGTTGGTCGGCAAGACCGTCAAAGTCGGCGATGCGGCGCCCGAACTGCACCTGACCGGCGCCGACATGAAGCCGGTCACGCTCGTCGACATCACCGCGAACGGCACGCGCAACGCGCTGCTGATCGTGGTTCCGTCGCTCGATACCGGCGTCTGCTCGCTCGAATCGAAGACGTTCAACGGCCGCGTCGAAGAGCTCGGCGATGGCGCGAAGGCGTACGTCGTCAGCATGGATCTGCCGATGGCGATGGGCCGCTGGGCGGGCGCCGAAGCGGTCGCGGACCTGGCGATGCTCTCGGACTTCAAGACCCACGAGTTCGGTACGGCGTACGGCCTGCGCATCAAGGAGATCGGCCTGCTCGCGCGTGCGAACGTCGTGATCGGCAAAGACAAGACGGTCAAGTACGTCGAGATCGTGCCGGAAGTGACGACCGAGCCGAACTACGACGCCACCATCGCCGCGACCAAGGCGGCTTAGGGCACGATGAGCGCGCCGCAACCGGTCTTCGTTCTCGATTTCGGCGCGCAGTACAGTCAGTTGATCGCGCGGCGGGTTCGCGAGGCGGGGGTCTACTGCGAGATCGTGTCGTTCGATACGCCGTGGGCGACGCTTGCGGCGCGCAATCCGTCCGCGCTGATCCTGTCCGGCGGTCCCGAGTCGACCCTGGTGCCGGACGCGCCCGATGTCGATCCGGCGTTGCTGTCGAGCGGATTGCCGATGCTCGGCATCTGCTACGGCATGCAACTGATCGCGCGCCATCTCGGCGCCGAATTGGTCAAACTCGACCACGCCGAGTATGGGCCGGCCGAGCTGCATGTCGCGAGTAGGAACGGGCTTTTCGCCGGCGTCGCCGCGAGTTCGCGCGTGTGGATGTCCCACGGCGATTCGGTCACGCGGCTGGCGGACGGATTCGAGAAGCTGGCCTCGACCGAGCGCTGCAACGTCGCCGCAATGGGCGACGCGGCGCGCAAGATCTACGGCGTGCAGTTCCATCCCGAGGTCGTCCACTCCGAGTGTGGACGCGCCGTTCTGAACAATTTTCTGCACGGCGTCGCCGGGCTCGCGAGCGACTGGCGGATGGACTCGTTCGTAGAGACCGCGACCGCCGAGATCCGCGCGAAAGTCGGCACCGATCGCGTGATCTGTGCGCTCTCCGGCGGCGTGGATTCGGCCGTCGCTGCGACGCTCGTCTCGCGGGCCATCGGCGAGCAGCTGACCTGCGTGTTCGTCGATCACGGGCTGCTCCGCAAGGGCGAGGCCGAAGCGGTGATCGCGGCCTTCCGCGACGTGCTCCACCTCAACGTGATCGCGATCGACGCGCGCGCACGATTCCTCGGCGCCCTGGCCGGCGTGGACGATCCCGAGCGCAAGCGCGTCATCATCGGGCACGAGTTCATCCGTGTCTTCGAAGAAGAAGCGGCCAAGATCCCGGGCGTCAAATACCTCGTGCAGGGCACGCTCTATCCCGACGTGATCGAATCGAAGACGCCGGACAGCAAAGCCGGTCACAAGATCAAGTCGCACCACAACGTCGGTGGCTTGCCGGAACACATGGACTTCTCGCTGATCGAGCCGCTCCGCGCGCTCTTCAAAGACGAAGTACGCGAACTCGGACGCGTGCTCGGTCTGCCCGAGCACGTCGTGCAGCGCCAACCCTTCCCGGGTCCGGGCTTGGCGGTCCGGATCATCGGCGACATCACCGAAGAACGTCTCGAGGTCGTCCGCAATGCGGATGCGATCGTCTGCGAAGAGATCGAAGCCGCGACGCTCTCGCCGAGGCCGTGGCAGTATTTCGCCGTGCTGACGCCGGTGAAGTCGGTCGGCGTGATGGGCGATGGCCGCACCTATGCAAACCTGGTCGCGGTTCGCGCGATCACCAGTGAAGACGGCATGACGGCCGACTGGGCGCGTCTGCCGCACGCGCTCCTCGAGCGGATCTCGACGCGTATCGTCAACGAGGTGCGCGGCGTCAACCGCGTGGCCTACGACATCACCTCGAAACCGCCGGCAACGGTGGAGTGGGAATGATGAAGATCCTGGTAGTCGGGAACGGCGCACGCGAAGACGCTCTCTCGTGGCGTCTCGCTCGGTCGGCGTCGTGCGGGGCGATCTTCGCCGCGCCCGGCAACGCCGGTACCGCGTCCCGCGGCACGAACTGGAACCTCTCGCCGACCAACGGTAAGGCGCTCGCCGAACGCGCGCTCGAAGAGGGCATCGATCTGGTCGTGGTCGGCCCGGAAGTCGCGATCGCCGCCGGTGTCGTCGATAAGCTGCGCAACGCCGGGCTGCGCGTCTTCGGGCCGAGCCGCTCGAGTGGTCGGCTCGAATCGAGCAAGGTCTTCGCCAAGCGTTTCATGGAGCGGCACGGCGTTCCGACCGCTCGTTTCGTGGTCGTGCACTCGGTCGAGACCGCACGCAAGGCGCTCGACGGTTGGAAAGGCGGCGTGGTCGTCAAGGCCGATGGACTGGCGGCCGGCAAAGGTGTGGTCGTCTGCGCAAACGCGATCGATGCGATGACCGTATTGCGCGATTGGTACGGGGCCGGGAAGGTTCCCGGCGGCGGCCTCGAGGTTTTGCTGGAAGAAAGGCTAGACGGTCGCGAAGTGAGCGTGTTCGCGCTCTCCGACGGTCGCGCGATGGTGCCGATCGCGGGTGCGTGCGACTACAAGCGCGCCGGCGACGGCGATACCGGCCCGAACACCGGCGGCATGGGCGCGTTCTCGCCTCCGCGGGGATTCCCCGACGATCTCACCGACGTCGTGCGCGAGCGGATCGTCTCACCGGTGCTGCGCGGATTGCAGGCCGAGGGCGAGACGTATATCGGGGTGCTCTACATCGGGATCATGTGGACGAAGGACGGCCCGTACGTGATCGAGTTCAACGTGCGCTTCGGTGATCCCGAGACGCAGGTGATGATGCCGCGCGTGACCGGCGACTTCGCGGCCCTGCTCGCGTCGGTCGCCGACGGCTCGATGGATTTGAGCCTTGCGACCCTCTCGCCGCAGGCGTGCGTCGGCGTCGTGCTCGCGAGCCCGAACTATCCGCGCGAATCGACGGAACTGGCCGGCCTGAATCCCGACGTCGCGCTCGGCGACGGCGCGCAGGCGTTCTGGGGCAACAGCGCCGTCTCGAACGGCCGCGTGATGTCGACCGGCGGACGCGTGCTCACCGTGACGGCGGTCGCCGACGATCTGGAAACGGCGCGCGCGCGTGCATACGAGAGCGTGAAGGCGATAGCGAAGAAGATCGGGACGAGCGACCTGACCTACCGCAGCGACATCGCGCGGTAGCTCACAGCGTTAGCGGTACGACGGGCTCGATGCTCGGATCGACGCCGCCGACTTGGGTGGTACGCATCACGAACGCATCCGCGCCCGCCCCCAGGAAGATCTTCGCAATGGTATCGGAGGCGAGTCGCGGTAGCAGCGTGCGCCAACTCTTCAAGCCGGAGAGCAAGCCGCTCCAAGGCGCATCTTCCATCGTTCGACCGAGGCTCGCGGTGCGGGCTTTCCAGTCGTCGCGGGCGTGGCCCCACGGTTCGAGCGCGCGGAGCAACGCGCGGGACAATGGCGTCGGGCGGGCTTCGCCGAGCGCGTCGAAGAGCGCCTGGTTCGCGTCCTGCGCGCAGTTGTGGGCCGCGCCGACGTAGGTGGCGCCGGTACCGTCGCCGATCCGGTAGCGCGCCGTCATCGCGGAGAGCTCGCGAAACATCACCGGCAAGAGCGGCGCGAAGGCGTCGAGTTTGAGCGCGATGTCGCAGACGGGCCGCGATCCGAGCCAGCCGAACTGGCGATCGCCGAGATAGCGCGACCAATGTAGGGTGCCGGCGATCATTCCGTCGGGGTTATGCGTGTAGACCTGGTGATAGCGGATGTCGAAACGCAGATCGCCGCCGAGCGGCTCGCGCACGACCCGTGCGCGACCGTACGCG
>JALYSX010000055.1 GCA_030854585.1 Vulcanimicrobiota bacterium | reverse complement strand
AAGGTACCGCCCTGGATGCGTGGGCGCGGGACCGGCTGGGTGACGGCCGAGTACTCGATGCTCCCGCGCGCGACCTCGGAGCGCACCCAGCGCGAGTCCACCAAGGGCAAGGTCGGCGGACGTACGCACGAGATCCAGCGCATCATCGGGCGCGCCTTGCGCGCCATCGTGGACTTCTCGAAGCTCGGCGAACGCACGGTCTGGGTGGACTGCGACGTACTCCAGGCCGACGGCGGAACGCGGACGGCCGCACTGACCGGTGCCTACGTCGCGCTCGCACTCGCACTCGGTAAAGCGTTCGAACCCGGCACGAACAAGTGGCCGCTCCAAGGAGCGATCGCTGCGACCAGCGTCGGCATCGTCAACGGCTTCCCTATGCTCGATTTGTGCTACGAAGAGGACAGCCAGGCGCACGTCGACATGAACGTGGCGATGACCGACTCTGCCAAGTTCGTCGAGATCCAGGGGACGGCCGAAGCCACGCCCTTCAACCGAGCCGAACTGGACGCCCTCCTGGCGCTGGCGGAAGCAGGCATAGGGCAACTGTTCACCGCCCAGCGCGAGGCGCTAGCGATGGCTGGGCTGAAAGTCCCGATTCATGGCGGCTGACGAAGAGTCACTGCGACGGCTCGTCGAACGGGTTGGCGCGTTTCATGTTACCGATACATCCATGCGGGCTGCCCAGCGCGCAGTCGAATCGGCCTGCGCCGCCGGCACGCCGGACCACGCCGCCGCACGAGCTTATCTCGCCGCGGTGCGCCGCTATTTCTCGGGCTTCGAGCGCGAGGCGCGCGAGCATCTTCGCGACGTCGACAAGCGCCTCGACCATGCCGGCCAAGTGGTCTTCAACCTGACGGCCGAACGCGGCGTCGCGGTCAAGCGCATCGAAGCGACCGGCGGCGTGTTGGCGGATCTCGACGCTTTGGAGAAGACCCCCACATGAAGCTGCTCGAGGGCCTCGGCAAAGGCACGATCGAGTCGCTCGAGTACGCGGGCGGCGTCACCCAACTCGCGGGCGAGTCGATCGGCTTCATCGCGACCCTGCGGATACGCTTCGCCGAGACCTTGAGCCAGTGCTACCTGCTGGGCGTCCAGTCGCTGATCATCGTCTTGCTCACCTCGCTCTTCACCGGCATGGTGTTCTCGCTCGAGTCCGCCAACCAAGCCGTGCAATACGGCGTCGGTAGCCTGGTCGGCGGCGCGGTCGCCTATACGTCCGTGCGCGAGCTGGGCCCGATGCTCTCCGCGGTCGTCGTCGCGGGTCGCGTCGGCGCGGCGATCGCCGCCGAGATCGGTTCGATGGTCGTCACCGAACAGATCGAAGCGCTCCGATCGATGAGCCTCCCGCCGGTGCGCTATCTGGTCGTGCCGCGTCTGCTCGCGATGGTCATCATGCTCCCGCTCCTCGCGGTCTTCGCCGACGTCGTCTCGATCGTCGGCGGAATGTGGATCGCGAACACGTACGCGCATATCGGTTCTGCGGACTTCATCTCATCGGCCCGTCAGACCGTCGGATTCCCCGACGTCATCAAGGGACTCTTCAAGTCGGTCGTGTTCGGGATCATCATCGCGCTCGTCGGCGCCTATCAAGGACTCAAGACGCGCGGCGGTGCGGCGGGCGTCGGACTCGCGACGACCGGCGCGGTCGTGACGTCGATCATCTTGATCTTCGTGACGAACTTCCTGATGTCGTACATGTTGTACGGAACCCACTGATTGGACACCAAGCCCTACGCCCGGCTCGATGATGTCTCGCTGTTCTACGGCGACAAGGTCGTGCTCAAGAACTGTTCGCTCGACATCGTCGAGGGTGCGATCACCTGCGTGATCGGCCTCTCCGGGGCGGGGAAGTCGACGATTCTGCGCCTGCTCGACGCACTCCGCAAGCCGGACGAGGGACACGTCTACATCGGCGAGCGCGACATCTGCCACACGCACGAAACGGAGCTGATCGAAGTCCGTCGGAAAATCGCGCTCAGCTTTCAGTTCGCGGCGCTTTTGGATTCGCTCACGATCGGCGAGAACGTCGGCCTTCCGCTACGGGAGAACACGAATCTGCCCGAAGCCGAGATCCGTCAGATCGTCGAAGATGCACTCGACTCGGTCGGGCTGGCGCACACCTACGACAACCTCCCGAGTGAACTCTCCGGCGGCATGCTCAAGCGGGCCGGGTTCGCCCGCGCGATCGTCACTAAACCGGATCTGGTCCTCTACGACGAGCCGACCACCGGCCTGGATCCGATCGTCACGCATCTGATCACCGATATGATCGTCCGCCTGCGCAAGAAGCTGGGCGGGACGGCGGTGGTCATCTCGCACGACCTCCAGTCGATCTTCATGATGGCCGACTATGTGGCGATGCTCTTCGAGGGGGCGATCATCGCCTACGGCACCGTCGATGAGATCAAGCGCTCGCCGAACCCGATTGTCCAGCAATTTTTAGAGGGGTCAGAAGTAGGCCCCATCCCCATCTAGGGGTAAGGAACAAGCATGACCAAGCAGGCAAAGGTCGGACTCTTCGCGGCACTTGCGATGTTGCTGCTGTTCGGGCTGTTCTACGTGATCACCGATTACGGCACGCGCCACTCCGGCTATCGGATCGGCGTGCACTTCGACTCGGCCGCGGGGCTACAGAGCGGGTCGCTCGTCTTCTTCAGCGGCGTGACGGTCGGAACGGTCGACGGCATCGTGCTGCTGCCGGACAACACGGTCGATGTGACCCTCGCGATCGGTCAGGACGTCGACATCCCGCGCGACTCGAAGTTCCTGATCCAGGCACCCCTGACGGGCAGCCCGAATCTATTGATCGTCCCGCCGAAGCCGGGCGCACCGGCGCCGACACCCTCGCCGTGGGAACGGCAGGTCTTGCCGATCGCCGACCAGCCTCGCGGAACGAACAGTGCGACCATCGCGGACCTGCTCGATCAGGGTCAGGGCGAGGTGAAGCGCCTGGACAAGATGCTGGGAGATCTCGCCACACGCGAGCCGAAGCTGCTCGATACGCTACAGCACACGCTCGATAGCGCGAACTCGCTGACCAACACGGCCAATGCGACGGTCGCGCAGCTCGCGCAACAAGCCCAACTCGCTTCGGCGAACGTCGTCGCGTTGACCGGCTCCCTCAATAACACGGTCAACAGCAACACCGGGCGCGTCAACAGTATCCTCGCACAACTCGACCAGATGTCGGTCTCGCTCAACAAGTCCACCCAGTCGCTGCAGAGTTTGGCGACCAACAAAGACATGAAAGACTCGTTGATCGCGACCACTAAGAACATCGCCGAGACGACGCAGACGATCGCCGACCTCACGAAAGATCTTCGGACGGTGACCGGCAACCCGCAGACCCAGGCGCAGCTCCGCGATACGATCTCGAACGTCGACGCGGCCGCTCAGCGCACGACCTCGCTGCTCGGGAACTTCGGCGGCACCTCAAACGTCTACGGCGTCGACGAAGGTGCTACGCCCGCTCCGCTGATCCCCGGCGCCTCGCCGTATCCGGTCGTGACGTTGCCGCCCGACGGGTCGCCCGATACGCGAAGCAGAGGCGGCGTCGTGGCCGACGTACGACGCGCACAGATGAAAGCCAAACTCGGCGGCATCGTCAAGAACTTGGTCTCCATCCAGCTGCGCATCAGCGAACTCTCGAACCAGCGCTATTGCTGTAGCTCGCCGCTTCTCTCGAACGATCGCGGACCCAGCACCGACATCAACGCTCTCTTCCTGCCCGTCGGCGGGACGAGCCTGATGCTCGGCGCGAACGACATCGGCGGTCCGCACACCACGGCGAACCTCGCCGTGCTGCAGTCGATGGGACGCGGTGCGCGCATCGGCGGCGGGATCCTGTACTCGCGGCTCGGCCTCATCGGACAATACAAGACGAAGACGTTCGGCTTTGAAGGGATGTTCTACGATCTACGTCACCCGATGCTCGACCTCTACGGTGACCTCCCGAT
>JALYSX010000062.1 GCA_030854585.1 Vulcanimicrobiota bacterium | reverse complement strand
CAGAAGATGGAAGCCCGCCATCAAGAGTACCTGAACGAACTCAAGCTCGAAGCGTTGCGCGACGACGCCGGTCCCGAGACGCCCGCGACCCGCGCCAGACTCGACGAACTTGAGAAGCTCTCGGCGCGCACGCTCGCGGCCTCGGCGCTGCGCCAGCTACGTCCGCAACATCTTCGCGAGATCGTCGGCCAAGAGGCCGCCGTCAAAGCGCTGCTCGCGAAGATCTCGTCGCCGTACCCGCAACACGTGATCCTCTACGGGCCGCCGGGCGTCGGCAAGACGACTGCGGCGCGGCTGGTGCTCGAAGTGGCGAAGGGCCGGGCCTACGCGCCGTTCGCCAAGGACGCCGCCTTTATCGAGGCGAGCGGCACGACCATGCGTTGGGACCCGCGCGAGACGATCAACCCGTTGCTCGGCAGCGTACACGACCCGATCTATCAGGGGACGCGCCGCGAGTTCGCCGATAGTGGCATACCCGAACCCAAACTCGGGCTGGTCTCGCGCGCTCACGGCGGCGTGCTCTTCATCGACGAACTCGGCGAACTCGATCCGATGCTGCAGACGCGCCTGCTCAAGGTGCTCGAAGACAAGAAGGTCACGTTCGAGTCGTCGTACTACGATGCGAGCGCTCCGAACGTGCCCGAGTACGTCAAGCGGCTTTTCCGTGACGGGGCGCCGGCCGACTTCATCTTGATCGGAGCGACCACGCGCGACCCCGAGGATATCGATCCGGCGATCCGCTCGCGCTGTGCCGAGGTCTACTTCTCGCCGCTCACGCAGACGCAGGTCGTCACGATCGTACAGGGCGCGATCAAGCGGCTCGGCGCCAAGGCGGCGCGCGCGGTACCGAAACTGATCGCGTCGTACACCATCGAGGGGCGCAAGGCGGTCCAGATCGTCGCGGACGCCTACGGTCAGGCGCTCTATCGCACCCATCCGGTCAAGAGCGCGAGCGTGCGGATGCTGACGATTCTGGAAGACGACGTGCGGGCGGTCGTACAGACGTCGCGCATGGTCCGGCACACGCCGGTCAAGGCGCGCCGCACCCGCGAGATCGGTAAGATCTTCGGTCTGGGCGTGCATCAGTATCTCGGTTCGTTGATCGAGATCGAAGCGGTCGCATTCCCGGCCTCGCAGCCGGGCAAAGGCGCGGTGCGTTTCAACGACACCGCGGGCTCGATGGCCAAGGACAGCGTCTTCAATGCGGCAAGCGTCCTGCGCGCCACCACCGGACTCGATCCGGCCGACTTCGATCTGCACATCAACATCGTCGGCGGCGGAAACATCGACGGTCCTTCGGCCGGTCTTGCGATCTTTCTCGCGCTCTACTCGGCGATCACCAAGAAGCCGCTCCCGCAGGACGTCGCGGTCACCGGCGAGCTCTCGATACAAGGCAAGGTGCGCGGCATCGGTGGCGCGATCGAAAAACTCTACGCTGCGCGTCAGGCCGGTATGCGCGCGATGCTCCTGCCGCGCGAGAACGCGCGCGACGTCGATGCGGATCTGGCCGGGCTCGAGATGGCTCCGGTCGCGGACGTGGAGCAGGCCCTGCGCGAGCTCGGTATGCACAAGCGGTCCACAGGAAAGACGAGTTATGCCCAAAGTGTTCGCAAGCGCCGTGCCGCACAGCCGAGATAGATCATGAGCGTCACTAACATCGCGCGCGTCGCCGACCGTATCCCTCCCCACAATCTCGAGGCCGAGATGGCGTTGATCGGCTCCGTGCTGGTCGATCGCAAGATCATGGACGACGCGACCGAACTTGTCCGGGCGAACGACTTCTACGCGCACGTGCACGAGACGATCTTCGCGGCGCTCTGCGACCTGCACGATCGCGGCCAACCGCTCGACAAGATTACGCTCGCCGAAGAGCTGCGCAATCGCGACGCGCTCGAGAAGGTCGGCGGGATCTCGTACATCTCGACCTTGATGGATACCGTGCAGACGGCCGCGAGCGCGAAGTACTACGCGACCATCGTGCGCGAGAAGTCGATCTTGCGCAATCTGATCCATGCCGGCACGCAGATCACCCAGATCGGCTACGACGCGGAAGAAGACGTCGCGGCGGCGCTCGATTCATCCGAGCAGATTGTCTACGCGATCGGCGAGAACCAGCTCAAGGGCGAGTTCCGGGTGGTCGGCAATCTGCTCAAAGACGCTTTCGACCGGCTCGACTATCTGCACTCGCTCCACGGTGGCCGGACCGGCATCACCTCCGGCTTTGCCGAGATCGACAAGCGCACGACCGGCTTTCAGGCCGGCAACTTCATCATCGTCGCGGCGCGCCCGGGCATGGGCAAGACGTCCTGGGCACTGAATGCAGCGGTCGCGGCGGCGCGCGAGTCGGTCGAACTCGGCAACGGCGCGCCGATCGCGTTCTTCTCCCTCGAGATGTCGAACGACGAACTCGTCCAGCGCTTGATGTCCTCCGAGGCGCAGATCTCGATGCACGATATGCGCATCGGCAACCTGCGCGGTCAGCAGTGGGATACGCTCTCGCGCGCGATGGGCGCGCTCTCGGACCTTCCGATGTATCTCGACGATACCGGCGGTCTGAGCGTGAGCGAACTGCGTAGCCGTTGCCGCCGGCTCAAGTCGGGGCGCGGGCTATCGGCCGTCTTCATCGACTACCTGCAGTTGCTCCGGCCCGGCGCGCTCTCGAAGGGCGCCAATCGCAACGAAGAACTGAGCGATATCTGTCGCACGCTCAAGGTGACCGCGAAGGAACTCGGCGTGCCGATCATCGCGCTCGCCCAGCTCAACCGCGGTGTTGAGACGCGCAGCGACAAGCGCCCGATGCTCGCCGATCTGCGCGACTCCGGCTCGCTCGAACAGGAATCTGATATCGTCGCCTTTCTCTATCGCGACGCGTACTACAATCCGGAAGCGGCCGCAGATCCCGAACTCACCGAGTTCATCATATCCAAACATCGCAACGGCCCGACCGGCATGGTACGCCTACGGTTCAAGGCCGAGTACACGCTCTTCCAACCCTACGGCGACGAGACCCACTACCCCAGACCGTAGTGCGCGCTTCAATCCTTCAGGCGAAGTTCGCTGAAGAAGTCGGCGGTGGTCTCGCGTAGTACGCCGAGCAGACGGACGAAGTGCTGGGTGAAGTCCTCGTAGCTCGCGTAGCAGAGTTCGACCGTGAAGAGCACGTCGTGCTCTTCTTGCCAGACGGCCGTCTTGACGAACTTCTTACGCGCGTTCGTGCGATTCGCGATCTCCATCGCGCGTCCGAGATCCGTCTCCGGTCCGAGCGACCAGCCCGAGCCCATCATCAGGAACTCCGCGTCGTCGCGATACGAGACGATGAAGAAGCGGTCGCCTTCGGATTTGAAGGCGACCCGCAGCGCCTCGGTGTCGTCCTCGCGCGTGTAGAACAGGCCTTCGGCGTCGAGCGCCGCCTCGATCGGTTCGAGCCGGTCGTCGCTCACGTGTCCTGTCCTCGCATGAAGTCGCTGATGAACCGGTCCACTGCCGCACGCGTCTCGCTCCGGTCGAGGATCCGCTCGACGGCGGTCGAGCCCGCGTCGCGGACGATCCCGATCAAGCGCCAGAAGTGGGTCGAGAACTCTTCGGCCGAGCCGGAGAACTGCTCGACTGCCGAGATCAACGTCCCGCCGTCGCTCGAATAGAAGAACTTGACCGCTTTGAACGTCGATTGCAGGTCGAGCAGGATGGGCGCGGCTTGGAGCTGATCGCGCGCCCACTCCGGCAGTACGTAGGGCAACGCGATCGAGAAATATGTCGGGTCGGCGGCGGAGGTCATGACGGCGATCGACTGTCCGCGCACGCGCAGGCGGATGGTCGCGCCACCCGCGGCATCGTGCAGTCCGAGCTCGGTCCGATGTCCTTCGGATTCGATGTACCGGACGAGAGCTTCGTGGACGGCAGCGCTAATTGAACGTCTCCTGGTACTTCGGATTGCCGATGTTCTCGGCCAGGTACGAACGCGAGAGCTTGACGTACTCCTCGGCCGAGATATCGATCCATTCGGCGGCAGCACCTGCGAGCTGTTTCTTGACGGTCGCCGGCGCGCCGGCCGCGAGCACGCCGGCGGGGATCTGCGCGCGTTCGCCGACCACGGAGCCGGCTGCGATCAGGCTACCCTCGCCTATCGTCGCGCCGTTGAGAATGACGGAGTTACTCCCGATCAGGGCCTTGTTGCCGATCACGCAGTCTTCCATCACGGCGGAGTGCCCGACGGTCACGTCGTCGCCGAGAATCGTGCGCCCGCCTTCGCTCACGTGCACGACGCAGTTGTCCTGCACGGAGGTTCGCGCGCCGATGCGGATCGGACCGTTGTCCGCACGGATGACCGCGCCGAACCAGATCGAGGATTCGGGACCGACTTCGACGTCGCCGATCAGGACGGCGGTTGGCGCGACGAACGCGCTGTCGGCGACCTTCGGCGCTTTCCCGCGATACTCAACAAACATGAAGCCACGCTTCCAGGGTCGAAGGCCGTTCCCATGCACCGCCACCAGACCCCGCTTCGCGGCGTGAAGGCGACGCCGCGCGAGAAGCCCGGCGACCCCTCGTACGGGCCCATGAATCACGCCTATGCGGGCAAGACGGGGCATATCCACGAGGTCGTCGAGATCGACGGCAAACGCCTCGCGAAGATCGGTTTTGACGACCGCAAAATCGTCTACTATCTGCTCGAAGACGTCGAACTTGACGAATCCGCCAAGCGCGGAACCTTTCACGACACGCCAGAGGAATAAAATATGCCGTTACTTCCCGCACCGCCAGTCGCCGTTCCGGGCGGCGGTGGATTCGATTATGTCACCGTCGATAGCGCGCGTCGTCGCGTCTATGCAACGCACGGCGGCGCTTCGTCGCTGCTGATCCTGGATGCCGATACCGGCGTCGTGCTCAAGCAGGTCAAGATCGGGCCGATGGCCGGCGTCGCGGTCAATGCCGCGAACGGCGACGTCTTCACGGGCGACGGCGCCGACAAAGCCGTCTCCGAAATCGACCCCGTGAGCGGAACCGAACTCCATCGCGTTGCGGTCGACGGGCCGGTCGATGCGATCGCCTACGATGCCGACCTCGGGCGGATCTATGCCGATGAAGACGACGGCACGCGGATCTTCGTGATCGATGCCAAGACGTTCAAGCAGATCGGCACCGTCGCGCTGCCGGGCAGCAAGCCGGAGTATCTCGCGATCGATCCCAAGAC
>JALYSX010000046.1 GCA_030854585.1 Vulcanimicrobiota bacterium | reverse complement strand
GTGTATGGTTGTACCCGCCGATGAAGAGCAGGCCCGACGTATCCTCGAACCCACGGCCGTTGCGTTCGGAGATCTCATGAATGGTGGGGACGACCGCTACGTTACGCAGGCAGTACGGCTCGGCCTCAAGTAGGCCGCGCTCGTAATCGCTCACCACCACCGTGCAGTCCGCATCGCGCGCGGCCGCGAGTTCGCGGCGCTCGAAGTCGCGCCATTCCTCGTCGCCTGTTCCGCTCACAACAGCTTCGCGTTGCTTGCGCACGAAGTGCAGGTCGATCGTATCGTAGATGATGCGTGTGGCGGTGTTGCGACGGATAACAGGGGCGTACTTTTCGTAAAGTTCCGGTCGGCAGATCCAGGCGATGTCGATGATCGGCAGGACCTCGTCGAGTATCTGCTTCCAGGTCCGTGCCCCGTGAACGTGATGGAGCACCTCGACACCGAGGGCCTGTAGCGCGCGCGCGTAGGGCTGTAATGGCGCGTAGTTATCCGGAAGGAAGACCACGTGATAGCCGGCCGCACGCAAGATGCCGATGATGGTGAAGAGTCGGAGCGAGCCCGCCTCTTTGTCGTAGAGCGGCACGTACGAATCCACGATCAGAATCGTCCGTCCACCGCGTAGCCGGCGCGCCGCGACGTACACGGCAGCCGGGTCGTTCTCCATATGCCGGGCGAGCTGACTCGACCATTTGGCGCGGAACTTGGGGCGGTTGATCTCTTGATAACGCTTGGTCCCGGTGCCGGAGACCTGGGTCCCGGAGGTGATGCCCTCGTGATGGATCACCTCGGAGCGCGGCTGATAGACCACCCGATAGCCGAGCGCGCGAACGCCGAAGCACAGGTCGGCGTCCTCGTAATAAGCCGGAATATACTCGGGCGAAAATCCCTCGAGCCGACGGAACAATTCGGTGCGGACCAGCAGGGCGGCGCCCGAACAATAATCGACGTCGCGCACATAGTTGTATTCAGACAAGGCTGGATTCTGACCGCGACCATAGTTCCAACCGGTGGCATCGCGCCACACGATGCCACCGGCCTCTTGCAGGCGGCCGTCCGGATAGATCAGCTTCGATCCCGCGATTCCAATCCGATCATCCGCTTCGAGAGTCGTGACCAGATGGTCGAGCCAGCCATCGCGCACTTCGGTATCGTTGTTGAGAAAACAGATGTAGCGGCCGCGGGCGAGCGCCGCGCCACGGTTACAGGCGCGGATGAACCCGAGGTTCTGACCGTTGCCAATGTAGTCGAGACCGTTTAGGCGGCGAAGCGTGTCGCTAGTTCCGTCGATCGAGCCGTCGTCCACGACCACGACCTGCACCGGAAGCGACTCGAACCAGGTGTTGACGATCGACTGCAGGCAACGCACCGTGACGTCGATCTGGTTGTAGACCGGAATGACAACGGTAACGACCGGATCGAGCGCGAGCGGACTGGCCGCGACGCGCTCTCGCCAGGTCGCGATGAGACGCTCGTGCTCGAGCGGAAGCCGAGCCGCGGGTTCGACCGACGTACGCCCGACCTGCGTCAGCGCCATCCCCGGCGACCAGACCGCATAACGATCGCGCGACGACGACAATCCCAGCATGCCCTTGACGGAGAACCAGAACATACGCAGTGCATGGAAGCGGCTGCGCGTAACGGTTGTGTAATCTGAACGTAGGCCGTCGAGGCGGCGACGCTCCTCTGACAGCTCATCGAGGAGCGCGTCGATACTGTTTTCCTGCATACATGGGTCCGAGAAATCGAAGGGTGACTCAAGGCTCCTTTTGAATAGGACGTAGGCGTTCACCTTTTCGGTGACGCAGCGCCAGGAACTCATTGGAGGCATCGCCATGCCGCAGGGCCTTCCAGATCTCACTCCAGTCGCTCGCCACCGCTCGGTCGACGCCGAGGTGCACATCGGCGAAGGTCTTTCGCTCGTGGTCGAGGCCGTCGGCGAACGCAAGCGCGTTCTGGATCTGGGTTGCGGGGCGGGAGATTTGGCACGGGTCCTGGTCCGCCGCGAGTGCGATGTGATTGGGTTCGATATCGACCCGAAAGCAGTCGAGCAAGCCCGGATGTTCTGCGCGCACGCCGGCATCGCCGATCTCGATACGGTCGCGCTCGACGAACTCTTGGGAGACGATCGCTTCGACGTCATTGTCCTGGCCGACGTGCTTCAGTATCTGCGAAAGCCGGTCGCCCTGCTCGACCGCGCGCGCGATCTGCTGCGTGAAGGCGGGTACGTCGTGGCCATGGTTCCCAACGCCGGGCACGGTGCCAGGCGGCTCGCAATGCTCGACGGCAACCTCGAGACGCTCGAGAGCGCGGGCGGTGAGAGCGGGCACGGATATACGGTCAAGGCGTTCGACGAACTTTTCCTTAGCTCGGGCTACCGGCTCGATGCCCTGCAACGTACCCAGCAACCGATCTTTTCGGCAGCGAGCGGCGGCTTGGACGCGGCCGACTACGACG
>JALYSX010000026.1 GCA_030854585.1 Vulcanimicrobiota bacterium | reverse complement strand
GCATCGACATGGCTGCCGCGATAATGACGACGTCGACGCTCGAACTCCCGCTCAGGCATCCGTTCAAGATCGCTCGCGGAGAGGAGACGGTCGCGCGGACGGCGCTCGTCCGTTTGGCGTGGAACGGGCACGAAGGGCTCGGCGAAGCCGTTCCGATCACGCGCTACGACGAGACGGTCGCAAGCGTACTCGACTTCCTCACCGTGCATCCGCCCCACATCGACGATCCGTATCTGCTCGAAGATATCCTCGGCGTCGAGATGCCGCCGGCCGTCCGCTGCGCGCTCGACCTGGCCTTGCACGACCTGATCGGTAAGGACCTCGGAAAGCCTCTCTATCAACTGCTCGGCCTGGATCCCGCCATGACCCCGCTGACCTCGTTCACGATCGGCATCGCCGATCCCGAGATGACCATCAAAAAGGTCGACGAGATCCGCGACCATCCGGTGATGAAGGTCAAACTCGGCGGCGGCAGCATCGAGCAAGAGATCGCGATGATGGAGTTGATCCGTTCGCGCTACACCGGCACCATCCGCATCGACGCGAACGAAGGCTGGAATCCGGAGAGCGCGATCCGCATCCTCGCCGAGATCGCGCGCTTCGACATCGAGTTCTGCGAGCAGCCGATCCCCGCCGGCGACCCGGCCGGGCTCCGGCACATCCGCGATAACAGCCCGATCCCGATTGTCACCGACGAGGACTCGCGCTTTCCGTCGGATCTGCCCAAACTCTACGGCTGCGTGGACGGCATCAACATCAAACTCGTCAAGTGCGGCGGCATCCGGCCCGCGCTCGAGATGATCCACACCGCGCGCGCGATGGGCATGAAGGTCATGCTCGGTTGCATGGTCGAGTCGCAGATCTCGGCGAGTGCCGCCGCGCACCTCTCGCCGCTGGTCGACTGGGCCGATATCGACGGCCCGTTCCTGACCGCGAGCGACCCATTCGAAGGCATCACGTACGACCACGGCAAGATCGTGTTGAGCGACGCACCCGGCCTGGGCGTACGCGAAAAAATCGTTGCGTAGGCGGAGGTATCTCATCCTCGCGCCCGGCGAGTTCAAGGAAAACGCGAAGACCGCGCAAGGCGTGATCCGCTATGGCGACGACGAGACGGTCGCGGTCATCGATCCGACGCTCGCGGGTAAGAGCGTACGCGAGGTGGTGCCGCACCTGCAGAGCGAAGCGCCGTTCGTCGCGAGCGTCGCCGAAGGCCTGCGCTACGAACCGACCGCGCTGCTGATCGGCACCGCACCACAGGGCGGCGCGTTGCCGCCCGCCTGGCGCAGCGAAGTGCTCGCTGCGATCGATGCCAAGCTGGAGATCGTCAGCGGCCTGCACGACATCTTGAACGACGATCCCGAGTTCGCGGCGGCCGCGCACGCGAACGACACGCGGATCTGGGACGTGCGCGAGCCGCCCGCGGTGCCGCTCTTCAGCGGTGCGGCATACGCGGTGGAGCCGCCGATCCTGTTGCTCGTCGGCAACGATTGCGCGGTCGGGAAGATGACGGTCGCGATCGAACTCTGCGCGGCGGCGAAAGCGCGCGGTTCGCGGGCGGCGTTCGTGCCGACTGGGCAGACCGGCATCATGATCGCGGGCTGGGGCATCGCGGTCGATCGCGTCATCAGCGATTTTGCGACCGGCGCCGCCGAACAGCTCGTGTTGCAGGCCGCGAAGGACGACCCCGGGCTGATCGTCGTCGAAGGCCAGGGCGCGATCAACCACCCAGCCTACGCACCGGTCACGCTCTCGCTGATGTACGGCGCCGCCCCGGACGCGCTCGTGCTCGTCTGCGAAGTGCCGCACGACGCGATCCCGACCTTCGGAACGCCGGTGCTCGGCTACCGCGCCTTGATCGATCTTCACGAAGCGTTGCTCGCGACCGTCAAGCCGGCACGCGTCGTCGGGATCGCGCTCAACACACGGACGATCGCCGATGACGCGGACGCCCGCAAAGAGATCGCGCGTGCCCGGGCGGAGACCGGACTCCCGGCCGACGATGTGGTACGCTTCGGTCCCGCCGCACTCTACGACGCCGTCCTGCCATCCATCTTGAAACGCCAGCCGCTCTCGGAGACCACTCCATGAACGTCGCCCGCCTGCTCGTCGCGATCGCGCTCTGCGGCACGATCCTCACCGCCTGCTCCAAGGCCAGCAACACCACGGTCGGAGGCCGACACTCGTGGACCCAGCCCGGCGTCCTACGCCTAGGCGAACCCGACGAACCGGACAGTCTCAACCCGCTCTTCGCCAACAATTCGGCGGCCGATCTGGCGTTCGGAATGCTCTACACGTATCTACTCCGCTACGATCAAGACGGGAACTTCATTCCGGATCTGGCGACCGTGGTGCCGAGCCTGCAGAACGGCGGCATCTCCAAGGACGGCCTGACGGTGACCGTCCACCTGCGTAAGGATGCGAAGTGGGCCGACGACGCGCCGCTGACCGCCGACGATTGGATGTTCACCTACCACAGCGTCTTCAACGACGCCAACTCGGTGCGGTCGCGTTACGGCTGGGACCAGATCGCGACGGCGAACGCTCCCGACAAGTACACGATCGTGATCCACCTCA
>JALYSX010000009.1 GCA_030854585.1 Vulcanimicrobiota bacterium | reverse complement strand
GATGTGGCCCAAGAGGCATTCGCGTCGTTCGCGCTGCGTGGCGATGGGGTCGGCGAGAACAGTCGCGGCTGGCTCTGCACCGCCGCGGCGCACGGAGCCCTCAACGAGCTTCGTACGCGACGCCGTCGGGATCGGCGAGAGGATCGGGTGGTCCGACTCGTCGATCGCTCGCCCGCGCCGGATCCGTTTGAAGCGGTCGCGCGAGAAGAAGCTCGCGAGTCCGTTCGAGCGGTGATGAGGCGTCTGCCGGAACGGACTGCCGCATTGCTCGCGTTGCGGTACGCCGGATTGCCCTATCGCGAGATCGCGATAGCGCTTCGCCTGGATGAAGCGCAGATCGGCACCCTGTTGAACCGGGCGCAGAGCGCCTTTCGTAAGGAGTTGGATGATGAACGAGCACGATAGCGACGACGCGGTCTGCGTGCGGGCGCTCGGCGGCGACGAGACCTTCGATGCCGGCGCGGCCTACGCGCGCTTCCGGTCGCGCGCGGCGCAACGGAATCGGCGGTTGCCGTTCGCGATCGGCGGACTGGTCGCGGCCGCCGTGATCGCGGTCCTCGCGATCTTCGCACCGCTTAGCTCGATCGCGCACGACTTCCTCACGATTTTCCAGCCGAAGCAGTTCGCCGCGGTCGACGTTTCCGGCTATGCGAGCGGCAAGAAGCATCTGAACGTCTTTCCGAATCTCGGCGACTTCGGGACGATGCACGACGTGCTCAAAGGGAAGATGATCCATCCTGCGAGCGCGGCTGCGGCTTCGAAGGCTGCCGGTTTCCGACTCGTCGCGCCAGCTTCGCTACCGTCGGAAATCACGGATGCTCCGCACTACCGCACCATGGGCAAGAGCGTCGAGTCGTTCACCTTCAGCGCCGCTCGCGCGGCAGCGAGTTCGGCAAAGGCGGGCAAGACGTTGCCCGCGATGCCGGTCGGCCTCGACGGCACGACCATTACCGCCTCGCTCGGTCCGGTCGTGGTGACCACGTGGGGCGGTAAGGAGCGGCGTCTGGTCGTGATGCAGGGCGTCGCACCGGTCGTGCGCAGTTCCGGCGCGACCTTGGCGGAGCTTGAAGGCTACCTGCTCTCACTGCCGTCGATCAAACCCGAACTCGCGGATCAGATCCGCTCGATCGGCGATCCGAGCACGACGTTGCCGGTGCCGATCATGGCGGTCAAGCAATCCTCGCATCCGGTCGACGTCAACGGCGCGGCCGGCCTTGGGATCGGGGATAACACCGGCCTCGGTGCGGGCGTCGTGTGGGAACGCGACGGCAAGATCTACGCGGTGTTCGGAACGCTCTCCGAGGATCAGGTGATGGGCGTTGCCACCGGGCTCCGCTGAGCTCGCGATCGACGTCGCGCATCTCGCGAAGTCATACGGAGAGCTCGTCGCCGTCGCCGACCTCTCGCTCTCGATCGCGCACGGCGAGACGTTCGGATTCCTCGGCAAGAACGGCGCTGGCAAGACGACCTCGGTGAAGATGCTCCTCGGTCTGACCAGAGCGACGAGCGGCAACGGAGCGCTGCTCGGCAAGCCGCTGGGCGATCGGGGGGCGCGCGCGAAGGTCGGCTATCTGCCGGAACTGTTCCGCTACCACGATTGGATGAGCGCACGCGAAGAGTTGGTCTTTCACGCAGGCTTGGCCGGCGTTCCGCACGTCGACCGGGAGCGACGGATCGCCGAGGTCCTCGATCTGGTCGGTCTGGCGAAGCGGGCGAACGATCCGATCGGAACGTATTCGAAGGGCATGCAGCAACGCGTGGGAATCGCCGTAGCGGTCCTCGCGATGCCGGATCTGGTCTTCCTCGACGAGCCTACCTCGGCGCTCGATCCGGTCGGTCGGCGCGACGTGCGCGAAATGGTGCGCGCGCTCAAGGAGCGCGGCGTCACCGTTTTCCTGAACTCGCACCTCCTGAGCGAGGTCGAGCAGATGTGCGATCGCGTCGCGATCGTCGATCGCGGGCGCATCGTCGCCTCGGGCACGCTGGCCGAGGTGATCGGCGGCGCGGTCGGCATGCGCGTCCGGCTCGGCGAGTCGAGCGAGGGCGCGATGCGGATTCTGCAGAGCTACGGAACGGTCTCGATCTCCGGCGAGTGGCACGTCGTCACCGGTGCCGGGCCCGACGTCGTCCCGGCGCTGATCCGCGAGCTGGCAACGGCCGGCGTCGCGATCTACGCGGTCGAGCCCCTCAAAGCCACCCTCGAAGAGCGTTTTATGGAAGTGATGCACGCATGACGATCGCCGCGATCGCCACGCTCACGTTGCACGAGATGCTCCGTCGTCGCCTGATCCTGGTCGCCGCGATCCTTACGGCGTTCGTCGCGATCCTGACCGGCTTCGGTTTCCATGCCCTCGCCACGCAGATGTATCATGGCGCTCCGCTCTCGCGGGTGCACGTGATCGGGATCACGTCGCAGTTGTTGACGTTGGTCGCGTATATGTTCAGCCTGGTCTTCGCGCTCGGCGGGGCGTTTGCGGCTGCTCCGACGCTCGCATCCGACGTCGAGACGGGGCTCTTGCTGCCCATGTTGACGCGTCCGATCAGGCGGGTCGAGATCGTTCTTGGCAAGTTCCTCGGCCTCTCGCTCTTCTTGAGCGCGTATGCATTCGCGTGCGGGCTGATCGAGTTCGGCGTCGTACGGATCGCGACCGGCTATTGGCCGCCGCACCCGTTCGTCGCTCTCGGCTATCTGTGCGGCGTCGCGATCGTGATGGTCTCGGTCACGCTGCTCTTCAGCTCGCGACTCTCGATGATCGCGAGCGGTATCGCGGCGGTCGTGCTCTTCGGTCTGGCATGGATCGTCGGGATCGCCGCAGACATCGGCGCGAACGCGCACAATCAGGCGATGGTCGATGCGGGAACGGTCAGCCAGCTGATCCTGCCGTCGGACGCTTTCTGGCGCGCGGCGGTCTACCATCTCGAGCCGGCCGCGTTGGTCGCGAGCCTACACGGTTCGGCCCCGTTCGTGGTCGCCGCACCTCCGCCGCCCGCGATGATCGCCTGGGCGATCGGCTGGATCGCGGTCGTGGTCGGTTGCGCGTGTTGGAGCTTCGCGACGCGCGACTTCTAGACTACGGTAGCACCCAGGAATTGACGCTCTGCATCGCGTCTTCGACGCCCTCGTTAAGCCAACGTTCGACGCCGTCGGCGGCGATCTGCACGACGACCGGAAGCGAGATCCGCTCCTCGCTCGAGAATGGGCTCAGGACGTGATCGATGCTATCGCGTTCGGGGCGACCGACGCCGATGCGAAGGCGCGGGAACGCATCGGTCATCGTGCCGATGATCGATCGTAGGCCGTTGTGACCGCCGTGTCCGCCGCTCGGGCGCATGCGCATCCGGCCGAACGCGAGATCCATGTCGTCGCTGATGACGAGCACGTTCGGCGGCTCCGTGCGGTACCAGGACGCGATCACGCGAACCGGAGCACCGGAGAGATTCATGAACGATTGGGGTTCGACAAGCAACGCATCTTCGCGCGTGCAGAGCGCCTGTCGCGCCTGATCTTTGATGCGCCACTGGTCGACACCCCAGCGGCGCGCAAGTTCCTCGACAACCATGAAGCCGACGTTGTGTCGCGTCGCTTCGTACTCTCTCCCGGGATTCCCGAGACCGACGACCAGCCGCAACGATTGTGGCTAGGAGGCCGGGGCTTCCGGGGGCGCTTCGCCGATGACTTCAGGTTCGGCCTGAACGGCGGCGATGCCGGCGTCGACTTCTTCGATCGCCTGGGCGGTCTTCGACGGTTCGACGATGACGACGGTTGCGTCGGCCGGCGTGAGCAGTTTGAATCCGCTCGGGAGCTTCACGTCGCCGGCCAGGATGTGGTCGTGGATGCCGAGTGCGGTGACGTCGACTTCCAGATGCTCGGGCAGGCGGTTGGCCGGGCCTTCGATCTCGATGTCGTGCGCGACGATGTCCATCACGCCGCCGAACTCTTTGACGCCGATGGCGACGCCGACCGTGACGATCGGAAGCTTGGTGTGGATGCTCTCGGTGGCCGAGACGCGTTGCAGATCGGCATGCACGATCTTGTGCGTGACCTGGTGACGCTGGACGTCGCGGACCATCGCGGTCTCGATCTTGCCGCCGCTGACCAAGGTGATGATGCCGTTGCGGCCGCCCTTGTGGAGCAGTTCGTCGAACGCCTTCGCATCGACCGCGACGTGTTGCGGCGCATCGCCGTGCCCGTAGAGGACGGCCGGCAATTTGCCTTCGGCGCGCAAACGACGGGCCGAGGTCGAATCGGCGTGTCCGAGGCGCGCTTCGATGGTGAGCTTCAGTTCTTGCTTGGTAGCCACGTGGGAAGACCTTCCTTAGGAAACGGCAACCGGTTCGGGTGCGTCGGGCACCGTCGGGGAACCGGCGACTGCGTTAGATGCGTCGTCGTCGCCGAACAACTCGGAGACGGAACGGTTTGTGGTGATGCGAGTGATCGCGTCGGCGAGGGTCTGTGCGATCGAGAGCTGGACGAACTTGGGATGCTTGTCGACGTCGACGAACGGGATCGTGTTGGTGACGATCACTTTTTCGATCGGCGACGCCTCGAGCACGTCGATCGCGTCGCCGGCGAAGATGCCGTGCGTCGCGACCGTGTAGACCTTGGTAGCGCCGCGGGCCAGGATCGCTTCGGCCGCTTTGGCCAGCGTTCCGCCGGTGGAGATCATGTCGTCTACGACGACGGCGATCTTACCCGTAACGTCGCCGACGATATCGGTCACTTCCGAGACGTCGGGCTCGGGTCGACGCTTGAAGACGATCGCGAGCGACGCGTTCAGGCGCTTGGCGAAAAGTTCTGCGCGATGGACGCCGCCCGCATCGGGCGAGACGATCACGATCTTCTCGTCGCAGAGCCCTTCCTTCTTCAGATAGTTGCAGAGGACGGGCATCGCCATCAGGTTGTCGACGGGGAGGTCGAAAAAGCCCTGGATCTGGGCGGCGTGGAGGTCCATCGTCACGATCCGCTTGGCGCCGGTCACCTTGATCAGGTTCGCGACGACCTTGGCCGAGATCGGCTCGCGGCCTTTCGTCTTCTTGTCCTGCTTCGCGTAGCCGTAGTACGGGATGACGGCGGTGATACGCGCGGCCGACGCT
>JALYSX010000396.1 GCA_030854585.1 Vulcanimicrobiota bacterium | reverse complement strand
CTTCTATCTTACGGAGCGGAGAACTCGAACTCGCTCAGATTTTTTTCGATCTTTCGTTTGACGCGCTGGAGCGCGTTGTCGATCGATTTGACGTGACGACCGAGATCGCGCGCCATCTCCTGGTACGACTTCCCTTCGAGATACGATTCGAGGACCTGCGATTCCGGTTCCGAGAGATTCTGGCGAATGCGTTGGCGGATGTCGTCCGAGACTTCCTGCATCACGACCAGTTCCTCGGGATCCGAGGTCTTCTGCGAAGCCATCACGTCGAGCAGCGTGCGTTCGCTGTCCTCGTCGTAGATCGGCTTGTTCAGCGAGATGTACTGGTTGAGCGGGATGTGCTTCTGACGCGTCGCCGTCTTGATCGCGGTGATGATCTGACGCGTGATGCACAATTCCGCAAACGCACGGAAGCTGGAGAGTTTGTCGGCTTTAAAGTCGCGAACGGCTTTGTAGAGGCCGATCATCCCCTCTTGGATGATATCCTCGCGATCGGCTCCGATCAGGAAGTACGACTTGGCTTTGATTCGGACGAAGTTCTTATACTTGTTGAGGAGGTACTCCATCGCGAGCGGATCGCCGCTCTTCGCGATGGCCACGAGGTCTTCGTCGGGACGTTCGTGGTAGTCCAGTCCATCCGACACGGGCTGGGTCATTGCCATTCTGCCTTTTGCCCCCGGGGGAAAGCGATGCGCGCCAATCGCGAGCCGTAGCCCGTCGAGCGCGGCGCATCTATAGGAGTATAGGAGGAGGTCCTCCTCCCGTCAAGGACCTTTTCGTTCTTGCCGAGGTGGCTTTGTCTAGGCTCCGCGCCGCTGGCGGAGGGTCTCATAAAGCAAGATAGCTGTCGCCACCGAAGCGTTCAGCGACTCGGTCTGGCCGTGCATCGGAATCCTGACCGCGAAGTCGCACTCGCGTCGGACGAGCTGCGAGAGGCCGTCCTCGGCCCCCATCACCAGAGCCAGATCCCGATCCAGGTCGGCCTCGAACATATCCTGAGAGTCCTCGCCGGCATCTGCCCCGGCCGCCCAGATGTTCGCCTTCTTGAGCGTCCGAATGGTATCGGCGACGTTGGCTACCCGGACGACCGGCAGATACTCGGCAGCGCCGGCGGCCGCTTTTCGGACGGTTGCGTTCACGCCGGCGGCGCGGCGCTCCGGAATGACGACGGCTTCCGCACCGGCCGACTCGGCCGTCCGGATGATCGCGCCGAGGTTGTGCGGATCGGTGATGTGATCGAGCACCACGAAGAGCCGGCGCCCCTTGCGCGGCGCGCCGAGCACGTCGTGCAGGCTCGCATACGAATACGGCGCGGCAAGCGCCACGCAGCCCTGGTGCGCCTTGTAGGGCAACTGTGAGAACCAATCGCGCTCTTCGAAGCGTACCGGAATGCTCGCGGCTTTGGCATTGTCGAGGATGCGACGTAGCATCGGATCCCGCTTACGCTCGTCGGAGATATGGATCGCGCGCAGGCGCTCGCCCGCTACCAACGCTTCGTCGACGGCATGGATACCGTAGATCACATCATCAAAATCGAGCGGCGCTTTTGCGCGACGCTGGGGGGAGCCTATCCGGCGACGGTCCACGTTGTTCCATCCTTCGAGTCTTTGATCGCGATGCCGCAGGCTAGAAGCACATCGCGCACGCGATCCGACTCTGCCCAGTTCTTCTCCGCCCGCGCGAGCACGCGAGCCGCCATGATCGCCGGTAGATCCGCGTCGCCGAAATGTCCTCTCAGCTTCTCCCGAATGGCATCGGTCAGCTCGGGTTCCGGAATCGTGGCCCAAGCGGCGTTCGGCCCCAGGCCGATCACGTCGAGCAGCTCTTCGTAAGCGCCGACTACGTCGGTGCCGGTGCGTTCGAGTTCGGCCGCGCGGCCGGCGAGCTTATGCAGCTCCGCAAGCGCACCCGCGGTATTGATGTCGTTGTCGAGCGCCTCGCGTACTGCCGCCTGCAGGGCCGCCGCATCGCCGCTCTCGCGGCGCGGAGCGTTCTGCAGTTGGCGATATGCGGCTTTCAGACGATCCAAACTCTGGGCGGCAGCCGCGATCGAGTCTTCGGTGAAGTTCATCACCTTGCTGTAACCGGTCTGCAAGAAGAGGAGGCGGATCGCTTGCGGATCGTGCCGGTCGAGCAGTTCGCCGAGCGGCTCGAAGTTGCCGATCGACTTGGACATCTTCTTGTTCTCGAAAAGCAACAGGCCGCCGTGCATCCAGACGTTCGCCATCGGCGGATGCGCCATCAGCGGTTCGCTCTGCGCGATCTCGTTCTCGTGATGCGGGAAGATCAGGTCGGCGCCGCCACCGTGGATGTCGAAGCCGAGGCCGGCCGGATCGAGCAGTTCGCGCGCCATCGCCGAGCACTCGATATGCCAGCCCGGCCGGCCGTCTCCCCATGGCGCGGGCCAGAACGGTTCGCCCGGTTTGACGAACTTCCAGAGCGCGAAGTCGAGCGGGTCGTGTTTGAACTCGTCGATCTCGATGCGCGCGCCCGATTGGAGCTCGTCGGTGTTGCGGTTGGAGAGCGCACCGTATCGCGCGAACGACGGGACGCTGAAGTAGACGCCATCCTTGGCCGCATAGGCGTGGCCCTTGGCGATCAGCTCTTCGATCATCGTGATGATCGGCGCGATGTACTTGGTCGCGTACGGCTCTTCGTCGGGCTCGCGCACGCCCAGGCGCTCCATCGCGACTTTGAACGACGCGTAGTACCCGCTGACGATGTCGTACCAGTTCTCGCCGGTCTCTTTCGCGCGTGCGATGCTGCGGTCATCGATGTCGGTGACGTTCTGCACGTAGGTCACGTCGTAACCCGAGTACTCCAGATAGCGCCGGAGCACGTCGAAGAAGAGGAAAGAGCGGGCGTGCCCGATGTGGGCTTCTGCCGATGGCGTGAGCCCGCAGACGTAGATGCGGACCGCCTCGCCGATGAGCGGCGCGAATGCTTCGAGCGCGCGAGTGCGCGTGTTATATAGCCGCAGCGGCATCGTGGTTTCCCGCGTCGCGCAGACGCAGCAGACGTTCGAGGTCGCCTACCCGCGCCTGCAGGTCGGAGATCGCCTGCGCGTTCGGGTCCGGCATCTCGACCTGCGGACGATCCGGAACGGCTTTGACGGGTTTGCCGTCTTGCAAGACGACGCGCGCCGGAATGCCGACGAC
>JALYSX010000394.1 GCA_030854585.1 Vulcanimicrobiota bacterium | reverse complement strand
GAGATCCCGGTCACCGACGGCAGCGGCAAGGCGTTCGCGGATGCGATCGAACGCATCGGGGTCGTCGCGCAGCCCGCTCCGCGCGCGACCATGCAGTTGGACCGGCCGTTCTTTCTGCGCTCCGGCGACCGGCTGGTCGCGGCCATCCCGTCGGATGCGTTCCGGGTCCGGTTCGTCGCCGACTTCCCCGCACCGGTCGGCACCGAGTATTTCTATGAAGCGATCACGCCGGCCGTCTATCGCGACGAGATCTGCGCGGCTCGCACGTTCGGCTATCTCCACGAAGTTGAGGCGCTGCGCGAACGCGGCTTGGCGCGCGGCGGAAGTCTCGAGAACGCGGTCGTCTTCGACGAGAACGGGCCGATGCGTCCGCTCCGCTGGCCGAACGAGGTCGTGCGCCATAAGGTTCTCGACCTGCTCGGCGACTTCGCCCTGCTCGGCGCGTGGCCGCAGTTCGAGGTCGTCGCGATCAAGAGCGGTCACGCGCTGCACGCGGCCGCCACGCTCGCATTGCGCAAAGGAGCCACCCCGTGAGTGTCCTCGACATCCGCCAGATCATGGAACTGCTGCCGCATCGCTATCCGATCCTGTTGATCGACCGCATCGTCGAGCTCGAGCCGGGCGTGCGCGCGCGCGGCTTCAAGAACATCACGTACAACGAGCCGGTCTTCAACGGACACTTTCCGGGCAACCCGCTCTTTCCGGGCGTCTATATGATCGAAGCGATGGCGCAGCTCGGCGGATGCGTGGTGCTCGAGCCGGGCGAGTTCTCGCGCAAGACCCCGTATCTGGCGGGCATCGACAAGGCCAAGTTCCGTCGCCCGGTCATTCCAGGAGACTGCTTGATGATGGACGTGATCCTGGCCAAGCACAAGCGTAATATCGGCTGGGTCACGGCGCGTGCGACCGTCGACGGCGAGTTCGTCTGTTCGGCGGAGCTGATGTTCTCGATCGCGTCCGATCCTCGGATGTTCGGGTACGACGCCTCCGTGCTGCACGCGTAGGGAGGCGGGAATGATCCATCCGACCGCCATCGTCCATCCCGGCGCGAAGATCGCGCGCGGCGTCGAGATCGGTCCGTACTGCATCGTCGGCGAGCACGTCTCGATCGGCAGCGCGACGGAATTGCAGGCGCACGTCGTCGTCAACGGCTGGACGGAGATCGGCGAGGAGTGCACGATCTATCCGTTCGCGACGATCGGCGCCGCCTCGCAGGATCGCAAGTACGCGGGCGAACGCGCCTACACGAAGATCGGCAATCGAACGATCCTGCGCGAGTACGTCTCGGTCCAACGTGGAACCGGCGAAGGTACCCGGACCGCGGTCGGCGATGACTGTCTATTGCTCGCCTACGTGCACATCGCGCACAACTGCCTGGTCGGCAACTCGGTGATCATGAGCAATCTCGCGCAGTTGGCCGGACACTGCGAGGTCGCCGACTTCGCCGTCATCGGCGGACAGGTGGGCGTCCACCAGTTCTCGCGGATCGGTCGCTACGCGATGGTCGGCGGTGCGAGCAAGGTCACCAAGGACGTGCCGCCGTTCTTCCTGGTCGAAGGCGCGCCCGCAGAGCCCAACGGCCTGAACTCGGTCGGCCTTCGGCGCGCAGCCTTCTCGCTCGCAGAGCGTTCCGAGATCAAGAAGTTCTACAAAATTCTCTATAACTCGAAGCTCAACGTTTCGCAAGCGCTCGAAGCCATGAGGGCCGAAGTGACGACCGACTCCGGCCGCGAAATCGTCGCCTTCCTCGAGGCGCCGTCGCACCGCGGCATCGCGAAATAGCGATCGTGCCCTGAACCGGTGCGCTACTTTTTCAGTACCGGAGAACCGTCGGGCGAACTGGTCGCAGTAGCGCTCGCGCGCGAGATCCGTGTCTTCGATCCCGAGGCGAGCTTCGAAGGCATCGGTTCGAGCCGGATGGCGGCCGGCGGCTTCTCGATCTGGCGCGACAACCACGGTTGGGCGAGCGTGGGTCCGGTCGCGGCGATGCCCCGCATTCCTAAACTGCTCGGTGCGATGTGGCGCGCCGCCGCACATATCGCGAAGACCGGACCTGACGTGGTCGTGCTGATCGATTTCGGCGCGTTCAACCTGCGGCTGGCCAAGGAACTGCGCGCAAAACACCACTACGAAGGGCCGATCCTGGATTGCTTCCCGCCCGGGGCGTGGCTGGAGAGCGAGAAGGCGGCGCGTGCGGTCTCGTCGCTCGCGGTCCCGTTGACGGCCTTTCGTCGGCAGTACGATTTCTACAAACGGTTGCAGTTACCGATCGCGTACTTCGGCCATCCACTCGCCGCGAACTATCGGTTGCGTCCGGCGCGTCCGGCGCCCCCCGATGATGGCGGCCGCGTAGCATTGCTGCCGGGAAGCCGAAGCGGCGAGATCGCGCGCCACCTCCCGCGCCTGATCGAGGCGTACCGTCTCTTGCGCGCGCGCCGTCCGAACCTCGGTGGCACCGTCGGCGCGGCCGACGAT
>JALYSX010000389.1 GCA_030854585.1 Vulcanimicrobiota bacterium | reverse complement strand
GCATCGAGAAGTCGACGCGGAGGTCGATGTACGTGACGCCATTGGTCGGCATCGGATAGAAGTCGACGGTCGCGCCTCCGATATTCGCGGCCTGGCTGGTGACAGCTTCGAACTCCATCGGAATGTCGGTGAGCTCCAGCGTCGGCAGCGCGTCGAGGTCCTGTTTGGCGTCCTGAGCGGCCTTGAGCCGAAGGCCGTCCTCGACGATCTTCTTCCGATCCGCGTCCGTTAGCGTCGCCTCGACCGTCGCCAGGCGCTCCAGCTCCTTGTGGCGCTTGCGCTCCTCGAGCTCGGGGTCCGGCGAGATCGTGATGAGCGCGCGGTGCGCGTTGTCGAGCAGCTCCGACTGGATCAGGTTCTCGAACCACCGGCCCTCGGTCCGTACGCGCTCGAGGTGCGCGAGGTCGGCGTCGAAGTTGAGCCCGCTGTAGGGGTCGCCGCCATAGCTGTAGGGCGCGAGGCACCCGAACATGACCTTGAGCGCATAAGGGAAACCGGCGTTGGAGCGCTCACGCTTCTCGAACTCGAGCCGGTGGATCACCGCATCGACCTGCTCGCTGTCCAGGCCCTCGTCCGAGAGGCGCTCGAGCGTGTCGAGCACGAGCTTTTCCACCTTAAGCGCGTCGTCGGTGGCCACGTCCTTGAGGCCGGCGCCGAACACGGTCTCTTTGTAGTCGTCCTGCAGGCCCGAGCCGTCGGCCATGGCGGTGCCCAGCTTCGAATCGATCAGGGCCTTACGGAGGGGCGAGCCCGCGTTGCCGAGCAGGACCTCGGACAGGACACGCATCGACAGAAGCAGGAACGAGTCCTTCGTGGGCGCCGTCACCCAACCGACCAGCGCCTGCGACTTATGGCTGCCATCTTCGCCGGCTGCGACGGGGTACGTCTCGCTGAGCCGCACCGGCTTTCTGAACTTCTTGACGTCGGGGATGGAGGTGTCGACGCGAATGCGCTCGAACCGCGACAGCGCGTTCCGTTCGATCGCGTCCAGGGTTTGCACCAGCGGCTGATCGCCGTACGTATAGAAGTACGCGTTGCTCGGGTGGTAGTGGACCGCGTGAAAGTCGCGCAGCTTCTGCCAGGACAGGTCGGGAATGTGCTCTGGGTCGCCACCGGAGATGAACGAGTAAGTCAGTCCAGGGAACAGACCCTTGCCTACCGCATGCTGCATCGCGGCCTGCGGCGACGCGAGCGCGCCTTTCATCTCGTTGTAGACGACGCCCTTGTACCGCAGCCCGCTGTGGGGATCGTCCGACACCTCGAACTCGAAGCGCACTCCCTCCTGCTTGAATGAGTCCTCCTCAAGGCGCGGGAAGAACGTGGCGTCGAGGTAAACGTCGAGCAGGTTCATGAAGTCCTTGTAATTGCGCGTGCTGAACGGATAAATCGTCGCGTCGGCGCTCGTGAAGGCGTTCATGAAGGTCGCGAGCGATCGCCGGGTCATGCTGAAGAAGGGGTCGCGGACCGGGAAACGCTGCGACCCCGCAAGCACAACGTGCTCGAGGATGTGCGCGACGCCGGTGGAGTCCTTCGGCGTCGTCGGGAAGAAGACCACGAACGCGTTGTTGTCGTCGTTGCACTCGATGTGGATGTGGCGCGCGCCGGTCCGCTCGTGATGCAGCTCGATGTACGAGCCTTCGAGCCGGTCGAGCGGCTCGCGCCGGACGATCGAGTAACCACCGATCGTGCCGACGCCTTTCGTGGTCGTTTCAGCCATCCATCAGCAGTCTAGATGGAGGCGTTGGAGCGGCGTTCCGCGGCTACGATGGGTGCAGATGGTCTTCACTCCCGCCGAGCTGGAGTTCCTGCGCGGTCAACGTTTGGGCCGGCTGGCCACTGTCGGTCCGTCAGGCTGGCCCCACGTGGTGCCGGTGATGTTCGCGCTCACCGATGCGGGCGAGCTCGAGTTCGACGCCGACGGCGTGAAGCTCCGCAACCTGATCGCAGAGCCGCGTGTGGCGTTCGTCGTGGACGCGAGCGGACCGAAGCGAGGCGTATCGGTCCAGGGTCGTGCGGAGGTAATCGGCGAGGAGCGGGCGCGCCTGGCGCCCGAGCACAAGTTCTCGTGGGGCCTGTAGGGCGCCACCTCGTCCTTCTGCTGGTGCTCTTGCTGATGGTCGCAGGGTGCGGTCAGGGGTCGCCTTCGTCGGCGCGACCCTCAGTTTCCCCCACTCCGTTGACCGCGCCGACTCCGAGCTCGAGCCCTGCCTCGCGGCAGTTCGCCGACTGGCCTGAGTACCACCACGACCC
>JALYSX010000369.1 GCA_030854585.1 Vulcanimicrobiota bacterium | reverse complement strand
GTCGAACGGGACGTTTCCGGATTGGTGGATGTTCCCGTTGAACGACTTGTCGGCGCCGACTTCGAAGTGCGCCCTGAACCCGGCCGCGCCTTTGAGCGTGATGCCGACGGTACGGATGCCGTGGGCGATGTCGACGTTGAAATGTAGGCTCGGATCGTTGAGATAGAAGACGACGCTTGCGAGCATCTTGATGCCGTTGTGATCGTAGAGCATCTTGACGCCGAAGCCGCCGCAACTGGTGGTGCACGGAAGCACGAGCAGACCGCCCAGGTTGACGCTTTTGGGCTCGCCGATGCTCGGCATCGGCGCCGGGATGCCGGTCGGCATCGCCGCCGGAAGTGCGGGAACGCCCGGAACCTGCGCGACGCGTTCGGCCATCAATCGCGTCTCGTGTTGACGGATCCGTCCGCGCGCGTCGTAGGTCGCGACCCGGAACGGCTTCCACGTGCCGGCCTTGGTGACCATCGCGTAGGTGACGGATTCGATGCGGTACGTTCCGCTCGCGCGCGCGGTCGTACTCGCGCTCGGCAGGTCGGTCGGCGCCGCGCTCGGCGAACCGGCCGGCGTATCGTGAGTGAACGTCACCGGCAGATCCGGCGCGGGCGCGGCCACGATCGAGTTGAGATCGACCGGTTGATCGTAGACGAAGTGCGCCTTCTCGATGATGTCCGTGATCTGGACCGGGGCGAGCGTGACCGCGACGTCGTCGCCGGCGCGAGCGACGTTCACGACCTTGCCGACGCAGCGTTCGGTCGCGAAGATCGTCGTGCCGACCTGGATCTGGTCGACCTGTGGTGCACTCGCACTGAAATGCCAGACGATGCCGTTCGAATCCATCGAACGGAGCGCCGAATCGCCGTGCTCCATCACCACCACGCCGGGCTGATAGGTGACGCTCGGATCGAGCTTCGGCGATCGTCCGAACTGCAGCTCGGTCGGACTCAAGGTGCGTGGATCGAGCGAGGCGCCGACGGTGCCGCCGCGTTCGGCGTCGGCGGAGAGGGCGGCGGTGACGATCGGGTCGACGGGTGACGTGTTCACACCGTCTGCGGGAAGCGCGCTCGAACCCACTGTCGAGGAGCCTTGGGCGCCGCTTTGACACGCGCTCGACGAGAGCGTCAGCGCCAGCACCAGGACGGAGGCGGCGATGCGCCTCATCGCGAGGATCCTGGTTGGGTGCTTGCGGGCGCACAGCTCACGTTCGGCGCGGGCGATCCGAAGGTGGACGATGCGGTTTTATACATGCAGTTGGAATCCGGGACCGGACTCTGACTCGGTTGGACGCCGGCTTGGCCCGGTGCGACGGCGCCCTGGGTCGAGGAACCGTTCGGAAGCGGCGAGATGCTGGGCAGCGCGGTCGGCGTCTGGGACCCGTTGCCGCCGGCTCCGTTCGAGTCGGTCCCGGAGCCGCCCGCGCGGACCATCGTGCCGCCGGCACCGTTGCCGCCGACCTGGGCGACGCCGGCCAGGGCGCAGGCTTCGACGCGAAAGATGATGAGTAGAATGATTGCAGCGAGTTCGAGCAGGGCGAAGATCGCGAGGATCCATGTCCCTTTGTGGCCGCGGCGGCCGGTCGGGTTGGTAGTCATGAAGTACCCCCTTAATGCCTCGAGTATAGCGCGATGCGTTCCACAAACGGCGAATCGTGGGCCGAAGGCTTCTGCGAACATATCCTGAGGAGCGACGCGTACGCGTATCGAAGGGCGCGATATGATGGAGGCCGCTGTAGCATGATTCGATATCTCTCCGAACTGCCAGAGGCGCTCGCCTATCTCATCTCGCTCGGCGCCTTCTGGCTGTTCGCGGTCGGCGGCCTTCTCGTCGCGAGGCGGTTGCTCGATCGGGCCGGCGTCCCGCGTACGCAACCGGTGATGGCGGGATGGGCGACGTGTCTGGCTGCCTTGACGGCGTTGCTCTTCACGTTCGTGATCGCTAATGTCTGGCTCGGCACGAATCAGGTCCGCGCTCGCGTGAACGGCGAGGCCGCCGCGATCCGCATGCTCGCTCGCGACGTCTCACCCGCGCAACGCGATCTGCTCCGCGCCTACGCCCGTTCCGAAGCGAACGACGAATGGCCGAAGCTGTGCGGCGGCGACGGCAGCCCGATCACCGCGGCCGCCTTGCAGGCCCTCGAAGTGGCGCCTAAACCGACCAGCGACGGCGTTCGCAACGACATGTACTCGCAACTCGCCGTGCTCGAAAATTTGCGTTACGATCGTCTCCAGGCCGCCAAAGCGAGTATCCCGACGGAGATCTACGTCGCGTTGGTCGTACTCGCCGCGCTTATGTTGATCGTAACGTTCTTCGGTCACCACGAGAACCTGTGGTTCCACCTCGGCCTGACGTTGGCGCTCGCAACGGCGCTCGCCACCCTGTTCTGGCTTACGTTGCAGTTCGACTATCCGTTTTGCGGAGGCGCGGTGATGGGCCCCGGAGCGATCCAGGACGCGATACGTTCGATCCGATGAAACGCTGGGAGACGCTCCTCGCGCTCTTCGCCGTCGTCGTGGCGAGTGCGGCCGCGTTCCCGATCGGCCTCCGTCTCCCGCTCGCGCTCCTCGCGATCGCCCCGCTCATCTCGATCGGCGTCGCGTGCCTCCGCTCCGCCGCCCTGAACAAGAAGCGCGCGAGCATCCCCGACGCCGCCGAACGAGCCGAACGCATCCGAGCCGAACGCGAAGCCCGCTATCATCACTAGGAAGCGGGTCAGGGCCAAAACTTCGCGAAGCCGCTACTCATGGTAACGGCTTTCATTCTCCTCAACGTCGAGCGTGGTCACATGAAGGCGGTCTCGGACGGTCTCTTGCAGATCGATGGTATCGCCGAGGTCTACTCGGTCGCTGGTCCCTTCGATCTGGTCGCGATCGCCCGTGTGAAAGAACACGACCAGCTCAACGATCTTGTGACCGACCATCTGGCGGCTCTCGAAGGCATCGACTCTACCGAGACGCTCATCGCCTTCAGGTCGCTCGCCAAGAAAGACCTTGGCATGCTCTGGGACATCGGCGTCGACTGACGGACTAAGAGTTCGTGCGCGTGATCGCGCGGTACTTCGTGTGAATCCGGAACCACGGCAGGTTGTGCGCCAGCGGTAAACGACTTCGCGATCGTACCGATCCCGAAGCGCGTATCCGGCGTTACCGGCGTCTTCGTCTCGCGGTTCGCGTAGCCGGCGCCGCTCCGATGAAAATGACCGCTAAGAGTGACGCGCTAGAAGAGCGCAAGCTGAGCATGCTCCTCCAGATATTCGGCGTCGAAGCCGGCGGCGCGAACGCGGGTGACGAAGTCTTTGAAGCCGTGATTGAGCAAGACCTTTCGTGGTTGCGCGAGTTCGAGGTAGCGCAAGAGCGAGGGATAGTCGGCGTGATCCGAAAGCGCGAACGCTCGATCCGCACCGTACCGGAAGGTCGCGCTTCGATCGAGTGCCCAGCCCGTCAGCATCGCGGTGCGCTTGTGCCGATTCCGCAACGCACGCGGCAGCCCTCGCCCCGACGGCGGCCAGATCAGCACGCTCTCCGGCACGTAGCTGGCTTCGTCGTAGCAGGTGTAGGGCGGTAGCGCGACGCCTCGCGCGACGTACACATCCGAGATCGCGGCGACCGACGGATGGACCGTCAGCGGCAGACCCGCACCCCCGAGGATCGCCATCGCCTCTTGCGCCTTGCCGAGCGAGTACGCATAGAAGATCGGCACGCCGCCGTCTTCGAGCGCGCGCCTCGCGAACGCGATCATCTCGGCGTGCAGTTCTTCCTTCGGCGGAAAGACGTAGTGCGAGCGCCCGAACGTGCACTCCATCAGCACCACGTCGCACGGTTTGACCTC
>JALYSX010000332.1 GCA_030854585.1 Vulcanimicrobiota bacterium | reverse complement strand
TCGCGAGCCTGCACGCCCAGGCCCACGATCTCGAGGTGAAGGTCAACGACACGCAGATCGTCTTGCCGCTCGATCAGCCCGTCTCGGTCAACGTCGCGCGTCTGCCGAAGGGCAGTTCGGTCGATGCGCGCGAGAAGATCGTTCGCGACTTCTACGCAAGCACCGTGGCAGTGGTCAACACGTCCTATCCGCGCCTGAAACCGTTTGTGCCGCCCAACAACGTCGACGATCTGCTCAACATGCTCGCACAGAAGGCGGACGTCGCGAGCGACGACGTGCTCGTGATCGCGGTCGCGGATCGAAACCTGTTCGTCGGCGACCACATCCATTTCGAACTGCAGGTCTACTCGGACTCGATCAAGGTGAAGTCGGGCGAGTTGATCGCGCCGATGTCGATTCCGGCCGGCCCGAGCGCCAACGTCGGTCTCGCCTTCCAGCAGTTGCTCCAGCATGCCGCCGAGGTGCTCGCGACGCAGAAGAAGCTCTCGCCGCTCTTCATCGGCACGCCCCAGGTCGTGCGGACGATTCCGAGCGTCGACGAGATGCAGAAGATGCTCTCGACCGGCAAGGGCACGTTCGTCATGTCGGCCTTCGCGCAGCAAGATATCTACCCGCACACCGCGCTCCAGACCGGATCGCTACCGATCGTCGTCGTCCTCACGCCGTCGTTGTGAGCGCCGGGCCGATCCTCGCGATCGATCCGGGCACGCGGAAGGTCGGTTACGCGGTGCTCGCCGCCGACGGGAGCGTGCTCGCCCAAGGCATCGCGGCCAACGACGACCTGGCCGCCCGGGTCGCCGGCCTCGCGGCCGAACACTCGCCGGTGGCGATCGCCCTCGGCGGCGGGACCAACGTCACCCCGGTCCGAGCGGCCCTGGCGGCCCTCGGCCTGCCGATTGGACTGGTCGACGAGCGCGAGACGACCCTGAACGCGCGCGCACTCTACTTCGTAGACCATCCCCCTCGGGGCTGGCGCCGGCTGATCCCGCGGAGCTTTCAGCTTCCATCCAGGCCGATCGACGATTATGCTGCTATACTGATAGGCCGACGGTACCTTGTGAGCGGGAGTCCACTTGGGGGTACGTCGTAACTGTAGGGTCCGGGGCAATCGACCGATAGGAGAATTGCCTGGATAAAGATCTTGGAGGAGACATGCGTCGCTTCGTCTCGGCGGCCTTGACCGTGGTACTCGTGGGAGCGCTCTGGTCGGGCGTTGTCGTGGCCGCTCCCGGATCTGACCTGGCGGCCGCGTTCGCGCTGCGGACGTTCGGCCGGCTTCCCGCCGACGCCCCCGGATTTTCGTCGACCGCCGATCGCGCCTTGCGCGGGATGGCCTTTCGCGCAACCGTTCCGGTGACGTTGCCGCCGCTTGCGCGGATCGCCGTTCCGGCCATGCCCCAACTCTCGCTTGCGTACGATCGCTCCTTCGACCTGCACGACTACGACGGACGCTTTGCGCCGACATCCCCCGGGCCGATCGCGTCGGCCGCCGTGACGCCCTCGCAGTTCTCGCTTTCGGCACCGGCACTGCGCCTCGCGACCTATCAGGCGTACGTCGCTAGCGCGCAGACCGATGCGGCTCCGGCGTTCTCGTCGTCGTTGCGCGACAGCAGTACGGCGTACAGCACCTCGACGCGGATCGGCACGCTCAGTCTGAGCGGTTCGAGCGCCAGTGCCGACGTGGCCGAACTCTCGGCGCGCGACGACCGGCTACAGACGTCCTCGTCGCTCAAGGCGGCGGGAGGACGCGTGAACTTCAACGTCGGCAGCACGTACGAACGCTTGAGCACCGAAGCGGTGCCGACGTTCCGGTATCGTCCCTCGGTCGGCAACGGACTCGCGAAGTCGTCGCTCGGCGACGTACCGGGCCTGAGCGCGGCGGAACTTGCGGGCGGCTATAACGACGTGACGGCGCGCGGCATCGATGCCGGCGTGGCCGTTCCGCTGACGCGAAACCTGACGCTCGGTATGCAGTACGGAACGCAGCGCTACACCGGTGCGGTCAACGCGCAGGATTTCACGCCCAACTTCGATACGAGCAAGTACTCCTACGTCGGCAACCTGACGTTCGCGCTTCCGCGTTCGTCGTCCGCGATCGTGGTCAGCGCGCGGCAGTACCGCTTCCAGGACAACCTGATCCCGGCGAACAGCACATCGCAGACCCGCGCCGACGTGAACTTCACGGTGAAGTTCTGACGATTGCGCGGCGTCACGCACCGCTCACCTTCGTCCTCCTCACTGTCGTCGCAGCACTCGTCGCGACGCTTGCGTGCGTGCAGCTCGGCTCGGATGCGGTCTTCGGCCGCGTGCCGCGCTCGATCGGCACGACCGTGTATCTGTCGCTCGAACGGGTCGCGCCGGCCCAATACGTCGAAGAGATGCTCGCACGCAACGCCCTTACGACGGATGATCTGGTCGGCGCCGCAGGCTACGCGCTCCGGCTCCCCGCCTCGGCCTCGCGCAACGAATTGCTTGCGCAGATCGCGGAACGGCGCGGCGACGCCAAACTCGCGCTCGAGTACTACCTGGTCGCACCCGACGTGGCTGCCGTCGATCGCTACGTTACCGGCTTCGCCCGGAACGACCCATCGGCCGCGTATGCGCTCGAGAGCAACCTGCTCGCTCGTCTACAGGCGCTCACGACCCATCCCGATGCGGTCGCCGAAGCGTATTGGACGCTCGGGCGCCTCGCGACCCGGCGAGGCTACTTGAGTCCGAAGGTGCGGAGCGAGGCCTGGCGACTCAGCCTGGTCAATTATCGCAAAGCGATCGCGCTTGCGCCGTTCTCGGAGAAGTATTGGCTCGCGCTCGGCAACCAGGACGTGCTGATGGAAGACTGGCCGGGCGCGCGCGCCGCATTTGCAAGCGCTCTCGGCGTGAACCCGAAGAGCGCGGATGCGGCCACCGGACTCGCGCTTGCGGCGCGGCACGGTGCGACGTGAAGATCGCGCTCGACGCCCAGCTCACGGTCGGGACCGCGACCGGGATCGGGGAGTACGTCGGCGGCTTGGCGGCAGCATTGCGGGCAAGCGCGATCGACGTCGTCGAACTCTCCGAACGACGCGTCGACCCTTGGCGCTTCGACCGGCGCGTCTACTGGGATCAGGTGCTCTTGCCGCAGCGCGCGCGCGCGTCGGGCGCCGATCTGTTGCACTGCGCGGCCGGCACGATGCCGCTCTCGCTCTCGCTCCCGGCGGTGGCGACCGTCCACGACGTCGCGTGGCTGCGCGTGCAGGCGCACACGCGCCCGTACGCACGCTATTATTTCGGGGCGTTTGCGGTCGAGCGCTATCGTCACGCGCGCGGGATCGTGGTCGACTCGGAGTTCTCGCGCGGCGAACTGCTCGACGCGGCTCCGCGTCTGGATCCGGGGCGGATCGCGGTCGTCTATCCGGGCGTTGCGGATGACTATATGCACCTCAAGCGGGGCGCCGGCGACGGACGGACCATCCTCGCGATCGGTACGATCGAGCGGCGCAAGAATCTCGAGTTCCTGGCGCGCGTGCTGCAACGCTTGCCGGATGCGCGCGTGGTCGCGGTCGGTCCGAAGACGGAGTATGCCGACGAGGTCTCCGCGCTCGCGCGCGAACTCGGCGTCGCGGATCGATTGGAGTTACGCGGCTACGTCGACCGAGCCGAGGTGTTGGATCTCTACGCACGCGCCGCAGTGGTCGCGGTACCCTCGCGCTACGAAGGCTTCGGCTACGCCGCCGCCCAAGCGCTCTGTACCGGTACGCCCGTGATCGTCTCGGATCGCAGTTCGCTGCCCGAAGTGGTGCGCGACGACGCGCCGGTCGTTCCCCTCGACGTCGACGCGTGGGTGGAGGCGCTCGGCGGTGCCTTGCGCGGCGAACTCGATGCGCCGGCTGCCGACGCTCGCGACCATTCGATCGAACGCTTCGCCTGGAGCACCAATGCCGACGCGATGCTCGCCGTCTATACCGACGCGCTGAAGTGACGCTTCTTTAGTAAATCGGCGAGCCCGGTGCGCCCGGGGCGACGCTGCCGTCGTCCGGGGCGAAGATCAGTTTGAGCGGATAGAACGATCCGCCTTCGGGCATCGTCACGATCGTCACGCGCACGAAACCCTTGGCCGGCACGACGTATTGGCGGATCTTGTAGCGCGAGTACGCGGTCACCTGATGGGATTGGATCAGCACGCCGTCGATCAGATAGGTACCGGTCGCGCGGCCGCCGCGCGGATTCTCGTAGATCGCGATCGCTTGCGGCGTCGAATACGGGTTCATCACGTTGACGACGAACGATTGCAGGACGCCGTAGTCGCCCGAGAGCGCTTCGCCCTTCAAGCGGTTCGGGAGCGGGATCTGCCCGATCGAGAGTTCGAGATACGGATCCGTGATGCTCCAGGCGCGCGCGTCTTGGAACTCCGGGATGTCGTAGATGCCGCGCGCGTGCTTGTGCGCGCTTTCGAGCAATTCGGTGCTCGCGAGCGACTCGTCCGGGTCGGTGGCCGCGTTCTGCGCGAAGAGCGTGAGGTGAACGTTGCCGCCGCTCAACACGCGGAGTTGCAACAGGTTGGCGACGACGGCGTTGGCGGGCGCGTCTTGTTCGACCAGGTTCACGCTGCCGTTGCCGGGGATCGAGATCAGGCTGCCTTCGTTCTGAACGGCCCGCACCAGAAAGCGTTTGGTCGCGTCGTGGCCGACCTCCATCTCGTTTGCGCCCGGCCCGCCCGCGCCGCTGATGAACTGCACGACGGCGGGCTCCGGCGAAGGGTTCTCGGCGCGCAGCACGATCCGGCGATCCGGCTGACCGGCCGGATTGTAGTGGAAGTAGAGAAAGCGAGAGGGCGTCTCGTGCGCGAGATCCGCGGTGAAGAGAACGCCGTTCTCTTCGAGCCGCTCGGGGTAGTCGCTGACCATCAGCGTGTCCGGTGCGATGCGCGGTGCCGCGACGTTCTCGACGCGCACCCGAGTGGTGCCGTCGGTTTCGAAGTAACCCGTGCCCTGCACCAGCATCGGGATGTCGATATTGACGACGTTGTCGGGCGCGAGCGAGGACGCGTACCTGACCTGATCGGCGGTCGCGACGATCTGCGCGCCCGTCCGAGCGCTCGCGAGCCGCTTGGCAAGCGCGACGGCCTGCATCTTCACGTAGTCAGCCGAGGCCGGATCGCCGGTCAGTTGGAGCGAGGCCTCCTTGGCGATCGTGCCGGCGAGAAACGCGACCCTGACCGGAACGTCCTTGGTCAGGCCGCGCGCGTCTTTGACGGTCACGGTGGTCGCGCCCGGCGACTTGCCGGTCAGCGTGAGCGTGCGCGCGTCTTGATCGACGGCCGCATCGACGATGCTCGGATCGGCCACCGCGAGCGTCACGTCGCCCAGGACCGACGAGATCTGCAGGACTTGCTTCTCGCCGACCGGCACGGCGCCGGCCTGCGGGAGCACGACGATCGGCGGCGGCGTCGGCGACGCGGTGGGCGCGGGTGACGGCGACGGCGTCGGCGACGCCGACGGAGCGGGTGAGGGCGCCTCTTG
>JALYSX010000284.1 GCA_030854585.1 Vulcanimicrobiota bacterium | reverse complement strand
CTCCTTAGACGACGATGTTGAGCAGTTTCCCCGGGACGTAGATCTGCTTGCGGATCTCCTTACCGTCGATGTGCTGCTGTACGGCGGCGTTGGCGAGTGCGGCGGCGACGGCGGTCGCTTCGTCCGTGTTCGATGGCAGCGCGATCCGAGCGCGGAGTTTGCCGTTCACCTGGACGACCAAGGTCATCTCGTCGAGTTCGAGCGCGCGCTCGTCGACGGCCAGGTAGCGCTCGGTGTGGACCGAGTGCTTGTAACCCATCTGCGACCAGATCTCTTCGGCGATGTGCGGCGCGAACGGGGCGATCAGCACCGGCAACGCGTGCACGGCGTAGCGCACCACCGGCGACTCGGGGCGCTCCTTGCCGAGCGTCGTGAGCGCGTTCAGGTACTCGTCGAACTTCGCGATCGTGGTGTTGTAGTGGAAGCGGCGTGAGAGCGTCTCGTCCAGGGTCGATTTCGCCGCGACGTGGACCGCACGGAGCAACTGCTTCTCGGCGGCATCCGCACACGGCGGGAGTTCGCGGAGCGGCGTCTCGGCGGCGTGGGCGAAGTGCGGCTCGCAGGCGCGCCACAGGCGGTTGAGCATGCGCACCCGGCCGATGATCCCTTCGTCGGTCCAGTCGCTGGTATCTTCAGGAGGCGTGACGTAGAGCAACAGCAGGCGCATCGCGTCGACGCCGAAGCGGTCGGCGGTCTCGTCGATGCCGATCACGTTGCCGCGCGACTTCGACATCTTCTCGCCGTTCATCAGCACCATGCCCTGATGGAAGAGCAGTTCGAACGGTTCGTCGCGAACGCCGACCCAACCGCAGTCGTGGAAGAACTTGTAGAAGAAGCGCGAGTAGAGCAGGTGCAAGACCGCATGCTCCGCACCGCCGATGTACTGGTCGACGTTCATCCAACGTTCGGCTTTGTCGATCGCCCACGGCGCGATGCCGTTCTTGGGATCGAGATAGCGCAGATAGTACCACGACGACTCGAAGAACGTATCCATCGTGTCGCTCTCGCGGCGCGCCGGACCGGCGCACCTCGGACAGGTCGTATTGGTGAACGCGGCATCGCGCGCCAGCGGCGAGCCTTCGCCCGTGATCGGCACATCCTTCGGAAGCACGACCGGCAGTTGGTCGTCCGGCACCGGGACCTCGCCGCATGTATCGCAATACACGATCGGGATCGGCGTGCCCCAATAGCGCTGACGCGAGACGAGCCAGTCGCGCAGTTTGAAGTTGACCTTGGTCCCTCCCAGGCCCATCGCGTGCAGACGTTCCGCGATCGTCTTTCGCGCGCGTTCGCTTGACATGCCGGTGAAATCGCCGGACGCGACCAGGCGGCCGTCGTCGGTAAAGGCGGCGGTCAGCGGCGCTTCGGCCTCTTCGCCCTTGGGCATGACGACTTGCGCGATCGATAGACCGTGCTTGTGCGCGAACTCGAAGTCGCGCTCGTCGTGCGCGGGTACGCCCATCACGGCGCCGGTTCCGTACTCGGCGAGCACGTAGTTGGTCACCCAGATCGGGACTTTCTCGTGCGAGAGCGGATTGATCGCGTATGCGCCGGTGAAGAGTCCGGTCTTCTCCATCAGCGAGGTGCGCTCGAGTTCCGATTTCGAACGGAGCGAGTCCGCGAACTCGGCCATCTCGACGGCGTGCTTCTTGGAGACGAGCTCGGAGATGGTCGCGACCAGTGGGTGTTCGGCCGCGACGGCCAGGAACGTGACGCCATAGATCGTGTCGATGCGCGTCGTGAAGACGTCGATGCGCGCCTCGGAACCTTCGATGCCGAACGAGAACTCCACACCCTCGCTACGCCCGATCCAGTTGCGCTGCATCACCCGGGTGCGTTCTGGCCAACCGGGCAGCGTCTCGAGGTCGTTCAACAGGCGATCGGCGAAGTCGGTGATCTTCAGGAACCACTGCGAGAGGTTGCGGCGTTCGACCGCGTGGCCACAGCGCCAGCACTTGCCGTCGACGACCTGTTCGTTGGCGAGCACGGTCGCATCGTGCGGACACCAGTTGACCGGGGCTTCGCGCTTGTAGGCCAAGCCCGCTTCGTAGAGTTGCAAGAACAGCCACTGGTTCCAGCGGTAGTACTCCGGCTTGCTGGTCGCGATCTCGCGCGTCCAATCGTAGGACGTGCCCATCAAGCGCACCTGACGGACCATGTTCTCGATGTTCGAGTCGGTCCAGACGTTCGGATCGATGCCGCGTTGGATGGCCGCGTTCTCGGCGGGCAGGCCAAACGAGTCCCAGCCCATCGGATGGAGCACGTCGTAGCCCTGCATCCGCATGGTCCGCGCGATCGCATCGCCCAAGGTGTAGTTCTTCGCATGGCCGACGTGAAGATCGCCCGACGGGTACGGGAGCATCTCGAGGACGTAGTACTTCTCGCGGTCGTCGGACGCATCCGAGGCGCGGTAGATCCCCTCGCGTTCCCATCGCTCTTGCCAGGTGCGCTCGACGGCGCGGTAATCGTACGCTTCGGCCATAGAACGCATCGTACCGATTCGCGGCCCGTTCGTCACCCTTTCAGGTCGCATTTTGGTGGGATGAACCGATGAAATGAAACGATATGCACCTTTCGCCGCAGCAATCGTGGTCGCGGCGCTCGCACTCTGGCATCCCGGCGGGTCGGCCAAGCCCGGCTTCGCAGCCCTCGCTGACGCGACGCCGGGGCCACGCCGGCGCGCGCTTCGCAGCTCGTCGGCGCTCGCG